>DASQGS010000135.1:0-6819 GCA_035632455.1 Thermoanaerobaculia bacterium
GCAGCGGGACCAGCGCGTCGCGGTTCATCATGGAATCGCGGCTGATGTTCTCGAGCACGCGCTCGTAGGCGATCTTGATGACCGTGTTCCCGATGTCGAAGAGAAACCAGATTTCGCCGGCCATGATTGAGGCGCTTTACATCCTGAACACTCCGACGCGCGGCTCCTCGATCGGCGCGTTGCAGGCGATCGAGAGCGCCAGGCCGAGGTACGTGCGCGTTTCCGCGGGATCGATGACGCCATCGTCCCAAAGGCGCGCCGTGGAATAGTACGGCGATCCTTCGGTCTCATATTTCGCCAGCACCGGATCGGCGATTGCGCGCTCGTCCTCGGCGCTCAACTCCTTGCCGGCGCGTGCGAGCTGATCGCGCTTCACAGTCGTAAGCACGCCAGCGGCCTGCTCTCCGCCCATCACCGAGATCCGGGCGTTCGGCCACATCCAGAGAAACCGCGGCGAATATGCGCGCCCGCACATGCCGTAGTTGCCGGCGCCGAACGAGCCGCCGATGATCACGGTGAGCTTCGGCACGGTCGCGGTGGCGACGGCATGAACCATCTTCGCGCCATCCTTGGCAATGCCGCCGCGCTCGTACTGCTTGCCGACGATGAACCCGGTGATGTTCTGCAGGAAAACGAGCGGAATACGCCGCTGATTGCAGAGCTCGATGAAGTGCGTGGCCTTGAGCGCGCTCTCGGAGAAGAGCACGCCGTTGTTCGCGAGAATCCCGACCTTGTAGCCGAAGATGCGCGCGAATCCCGTCACGATCGTCGGCGCGTAGCGCTCCTTGAACTCCTGGAAGCGCGAGCCATCGGCGATGCGGGCGATGACCTCGCGCACGTCGTACGCCTTGCGGATGTCGCGCGAGATGACCCCGTAGATCTCCTTCGGATCGAAGCGCGGCTCCTCCGGCTCGGTGCGCGTCTCCGGCTCCCTCCGATCCATCCGCAGGTTCTCGACGATGTTGCGCACGATGGCAATGGCGTGGTCGTCGTCCTCGGCAAAGTGATCGGCGACGCCGCTGATCCGCGTGTGCACGTCCGCGCCTCCGAGCTCCTCGGCTGATACCTCCTCGCCGGTCGCCGCCTTCACCAGCGGCGGCCCTCCGAGGAAGATCGTCCCCGTGCCCTTCACGATCACCGCCTCGTCCGACATCGCCGGCACGTACGCGCCGCCGGCCGTGCACGAGCCGAGCACCGCGGAGATCTGCGGGATCTCCATCGCCGACATGACCGCCTGGTTGTAGAAGATCCGGCCGAAATGCTCGCGGTCGGGAAACACCTCCGCCTGCAGCGGCAGAAATGCGCCTCCGGAATCGACGAGATAGATGCACGGCAAGCGGTTCTGCTGGGCGATCTCCTGAGCTCGAAGATGTTTCTTGACCGTGATCGGGAAGTACGTGCCGCCCTTGACCGTGGCGTCGTTGGCGATGATCAGGCACTCTCTTCCCTGCACGCGGCCGATGCCGGTGATGAGCCCGGCGGCCGGCGCGCCGTCGTCGTACATTCCGTTCGCGGCGAGCGGCGAGAGCTCGAGCAGCGGCGTGTCTGGATCGAGAAGCGCACGAATCCGATCGCGCGGAGGGAGCTTGCCCTGCTCCTTGTGGCGGGCGAGATACTTCGGACCTCCGCCCTGCCGCGCCACTCTGATCCGATCGTTCAGCTCATCCACGAGCGCACGCAGCCGCTCGGAATTGAGCCTGAATTCCTCGGAGGAAGTGTCGATATGCGTGTCGAGCTGGTCCATTACCTACGAGTATATTTCCCTGAGCCTCTTGGAGACCAACAGCAATTCGCGCTGCGAGAGGCGGCTGGCGTGGCGCGACAACTCCTTGACCATCGCCGTGACCCGCGGATCGAGCGTGAGCAGCCGTTCGATCTCGGGCCCGCTCTCGTCGAGCGATTCGAAGACGCGATCGACGATTCCGATCTCCGCGGCGTCCGCGGCGGTCAGCACGTCATTCCCGAGGAACAATGAGCGCGCAGCGGCGCGATCGATCGCCTTCCGCCAACGGGTCGTTCCGCCGAATCCTGTGGCGATGCCGAGGCGCGCGCCGGGATGCGAGAACCGCGAGCGCGGCGTCGCGAAGCGGAGATCGAACGCCAGGACCAAATCGAGCGCGCCGCCGAAGCAGTCGCCGTCGATCATGGCCAGAGTGAGAATCGGCAACCGCTCGATCTCCGCAAACAGCTCCTGCCCGACGCGTGCGAACTCATTCGCCTCGCTCCATGTGAAGCGCTGCATCTCCGCCATGTCCGCGCCAGCGGCAAAAAGACGCGCATGCGAACTGCGGAATGTCAGCAACCGTCGGCGCGCACGGCTGTTCGCCCGCAACTGCTCGATCAGCGCTCGAAGCTCATGCAAAGCATCGCTCGACAGCAGGTTCATGCCGCCGTCATCGAACAGGATGTGCGCGACTTCCGGCTGTTCGACGAGCGTGAAGCGCGGCATCAGCGGGCGACGGCCTTGCGGATGGCATCCACGGCGGACGACGTCGGCGTGCCCGGCGGAAAAATCTCGCGGATGCCCATGGCCTTGAGCGGCGCGATGTCCTGCTCCGGAATGATGCCTCCGGCGAAGACGATGATGTCCTGGGCGTCGTGTTCCTTCAGCAGGCGAAGGATCTCGGGGAAAAGCACGTTGTGCGCTCCGGAAAGAATCGACAGCCCCACCGCGTCGACGTCCTCCTGCACAGCCGCGGCCACGATCTGCTCCGGCGTCTGCCGCAGACCGGTGTAGATCACTTCCATTCCGGCGTCGCGCAACGCCCGGGCAATGACCTTCGCGCCGCGGTCGTGTCCATCCAGTCCAGGCTTCGCGATCAGCACGCGAATCTTCTTGTCGCTCATGCCATCCCCTCCCGCGGTAGCGGCGTGTGGTCGCGGAAAACCGAGAAGATCACGATGTCGTGATAGCTCCCCTCGCGATAGAAATCGCGTTCGAGCTTCCCCTCCTCGACGAAACCGCAAGAGGCCAGCACGTGCCGCGCCCGGTCGTTGTAATCGAAGACGTTGATCCGCAGCTTGACCAGGTTCATGTCATCCCAGGCGAAGCGCACCAGCGTTCGCATGGCGTCGTGCCCGTATCCGCGGTTCCATGCCGTCGGCTCGCCGATAAAGAGACCGACCCATCCGTTGCGCGAGACCCAGTCGATGTCGTGGATCGACGCGTTGCCGATGTGGCTGCGATCATCCTTCCGCTCGACGGCGAAGTGGCGCTCGGCCGGGCTGGCGTCGATGGCACGCTCGATCCACTGGAGCTCGTTCTGAAACGCGATCGGGTAACGCGACTTGAGCGTGCGGACGATGTTCGGATCGTTCATCCAGCGATAGCAGCGCTCCGCGTCCTCGCGCTCGAACGCACGCAGGATCACGTGCTCGCCGGCGATCATGAAGCGCCTCCTCCCCGACTCCGAAGGATCGGGCGAGAGGTCCCTGGCGGTCTTGTGGCTCATTCGGGCGCGGATTATAGCCGTGGAGCGGCGGCGGTGCGCCGGGTACGCGAATCAGCGCGAGCTCCTGTCGTGCTCCGTAGGGCCCAGCAGCGCTGGGCCGCCACGCGAGCTGCGTCGCCGCTGCGAGCCGCCGGAGGCGGCGAAAGAGTTTAGCCCCCGGCGCCAGCCGGGGGGTTCGATGGCCTCGAAGCGCGCTATCAAAGCGATGACGATCTCGCGTGAGGCAATGCCATGAAGCGGAAACCAAGTGGCGCAGGAGGTCTGCGGCCAGCCTGCCAAGTGCCTTGCCCGAACTTACAATACAAAGTTCGGCCGCAGCTGGGCCCTACTCCGCCTCCGCATTCTCCAGCGCTTCCAAACTCCCGAGGATCGACTCGATCCGGTTGCGGATGTCGCTCCGTTCCTTGCGGTAGCGCTCGTACTCATCCTCCACGTTTGCCAGGCGCTGGCTCGAGTCGGTCTGCTCGCGTAATTGTTGCTCCGCCTGATCGAGCTTCGTCCGCAGCGCGTCGCGCTCCTTCCGCAGCTCGTGGATCGCCGCGACCGCCTTTTCCACCCGTTCGCTGAGACGCGCCAGGATCTCTCCCTCGTCTCCGAGCAGCAGTTGCTTCTCCTCATCGCGGTTCTTCTTCACAGTCACTCCTTCTTTTTGGGCCGCGCTGCCGGGCAATCACGACAGGACCTTCACCGGAAGCAAACTGGCGACGCGCGCGGCGAGCCGGCCGTGGAGCTCCGCGACCTCGTCCTGCGTCAGCGATCGATCGAACGCCTGATACCACATGCCCAGCGTGGTCTTCACTTGATTCTCTTCTCCATCGGGCACGAAGCGATCGCGCAATCCGACCTCGTGCAGATGCGGGATCTCCAGCGAGCGAATCGTATCGATGATGCGCTGGTACTCCAGCTCGCGCCCATGCGTTAGGCCGAGGACCATCGGGACGCCTGGGACGTGCGCAACCGGAGCCATGGACCACTTGCCGGTCGACTCGAGAAGGGCCTCGATGTCGATCTCCGCCACAGCAACGTCGCCTTTGATTCCGAATCGCTGCAAGACTTCGCCCGCGAGAAATCCGGCTGTCGCGATCACGCGATCCCCATGCCGCGCTACGGCGCGCTTCCCTTTGCGAAGCCATTCGGCGTCGGAGACCGAGAACGTCAGCCCGACGTGGAACTTCGCCGCGATCTGCTCGATGATTCCCTTGATATCAAAGAAATCGACCGGCCGCTTCGGATCGCCCCAGTGCAAACCGATCGATCCGAACATCACCAGCGCCGCGCGACGCCACTCCCGCACTCCCTCGCTGACCTTGTGATACGTGCGGCCAACCTCGAACAGCGCGCCGTCGCGCGTGCCGTACGACCGGTTGTAGACGAGGTTCTCCAGCAGCCCAGGCAGAAGCGTCAGCCGCATGGCGGCGACGTTCTCGGTCAGAGCGTTCGTCACCGCCACCGCGTTCTCCGCGGAGAAAATCGCGTTGTGCGCCGAGTGGATGAACGCGTAGCTCACGACCTCGGCCCCGCCGCAGCCGCTGAGGATGTCGCGGATCGAATCCTCGGCCTCGGCGATCGTATCGATGCGGATGTCTCCGGTCGTCAGCCGCGGCAGCGAGGCAGGGAACTTGTCGATCCCGTGGAAGCGGATGACCTCCTCGACGAGGTCCATCTCCTCAAAGATGTCGCCACGATACGTCGGTACGACGACGCTGATGCCGTCGCCGGTCTCCTCGACGCCGAAGCCGAGGCGCCGGAACAACGCGATGGCTTCCAGCATGCCGACGACGTTGTCGGTCTGCTCGAGCAGCTTCGCGCGGCGCAGGCCGATCGATTTCGGCTTTGTCTCCACGGCCACGACATCGATGAACGGCTCGCGGCTGCCGCCCGCGTTCTCGACGATCAGGCTCGCCGCGAGATCGACGACCGCGAGCGTATCGTTCGGATCGACGGAGCGCTCGAAGCGATACGACGCATCGGTCTTCATTCCGAGACGCCGCGCGGTGCGGCGAATCACGCCGGGCGTGAACCAGGCACATTCGATGAGCACGTTGCGCGTGGAATCGGAGATCTCGCTCTCGGCACCGCCCATGATCCCGCCGAGGCCGATGGCGCGCGCGCCGTCCGCGATGACGACGGCCTCGCGATCGATTCTGCGCATCTCGCCGTCGAGAGTCCTCATCGACTCGCCAACGGCGCCGGCGCGGACGATGATCGTCGCCTTCGCCAGCCGGTCCAGATCGTAGGCATGCAGTGGATGGCCGAGCGCGAGCATCACGTAGTTCGTGGCATCGACGACGTTGCTGATCGGGCGGAGCCCCACCGCCTCGAGCCGCCTGCGCAGACGCTCGGGCGATGGCTTGATGTTCACGCCTCGAATCACCAGGCCGCTGAACCGCCGGCACATCTCCGGCGCCTGGATGGCGATCGTCGCGCCGGGATTTGCATTCGGCGCCGCGATCCGCGGCCGCATCGCATCGATCGTCGGCGGCAGAAGCTCCCGCCCCAACGCCGCTGCCAGCTCCCGCGCCATCCCGAGATGCGACATCGCATCGATCCTGTTCGTCGTGATCTCAGCATCGAACACCGTGTCGGCGCCATGCTTCTCGATCGCCTCGACCGCATGCCCGACCTCGGTCATGCGACGCGCCAGATCGTCGTCGGAGAGATCACCCAGATCGATGTAGTCGCTCAGCCACTCGCGGGACAGTTTCATGGGACGCGGATTTTACGCGAAGCGGGTGGCGATTGGCAGGGATCACCCGCCGCAGCCTACGTCGGCTTCAGCGGATTGAGCCATGAGAGCTCGGAGAATCGCGCGAAGTCCGAATCAGCACTGCAGAGGGTCAGACCGTGCTCAATAGCAATCGCCGCGAGGTGAGCGTCGGAGACGAGATTGGCGGTGGCTTGTGTTTCCTGGAGGATTCGTGCGAGCACGGTCTGGTGATCCTGCGTTGGCTCGGGGATCCACACCAGCGGATGATCGAGCCACTCAGCCATCTGTTTCCAAGCCTCGCGAATTCCAAGGGGCGTGCTGAAGATCCGCGGATTCGTCGAGATGCGTAAGAACGCCACCGACGAATGCCAGGGAATCCCGATTCTGCTGCTACCGCTCAATCGTTCCTGGAGCCACTTGTGCGTCACATCGTGCTGGGGAAGGTCCGAGAACTTGGCGTACAAGAGAAGGTTCGCGTCGAGGAGGATCACAAGAAGTCGTCCCTCTCAGCCTCGGCGATCACTTCCGCGATATTGTCCAAGTCGGTACGGCGCGGATGGCCTTTCACCGCGACCAGAGTATACGGTTTGGGCTTCCGCGTGCGCCGGCGATCGAGCTCGTCGAGTCCAGCTCGGAGAGCCTCGTTCACCAGCTCCTTAA
>DASQGS010000136.1:0-13154 GCA_035632455.1 Thermoanaerobaculia bacterium
CTTCGACGTACTCCACCCGTTTGCGCACCGTCTCACGATACGCCACCTGCGGGCGGCCCACGTTGGCTTCGACCTTGAACTCGCGCTTCATGCGGTCGACGATGATCTCGAGGTGCAGCTCGCCCATGCCCGCGATGATGGTCTGCGACGTCTCCTCGTCCGTGCGGACGCGGAACGTCGGGTCCTCCTGCATGAGCTTCGCCAGAGCGACGCCCATCTTCTCCTGATCGGCCTTCGTCTTCGGCTCGATGGCCACGGCGATGACCGGCTCCGGGAAAGTCATAGTCTCAAGGACGATCGGCTTATCCTTCGAGCAGATCGTGTCGCCGGTGGTGACGTTCCTCAAACCGACGGCCGCGCCGATGTCGCCCGCCCACACTTCCTTGATCTCTTCGCGCTTGTTGGCGTGCATCTTCAGGAGGCGGCCGATGCGCTCGGTGTTGCCCTTGGTCGTGTTGAGCACCGCCGTACCGGTCTCGATGTGTCCGGAGTAGACGCGGAAGAACGCGAGCTGGCCGACGAACGGGTCGGTCATGATCTTGAACACCAGGCCTGCGAACGGTTCGCTGTCCAACGCCTGGCGCTCGACGAATGACTCATCGTCCGGATTCACACCCTTGACCGGCGGGATGTCCACCGGCGACGGGAGGAAGTCGACGACTGCGTCGAGCAGAGGCTGGACGCCCTTGTTCTTGAACGCCGATCCGCAGAGGACGGGCGTGATCTTCTGAGCGATGGTGGCCTCGCGGAGCGCAGCCTTGAGCTCGGCGATCTCGATCGGCTCGCCGGCCAGGTACTTCTCCAGCAACTCGTCGTGCTGTTCGGCGATCGACTCGACCATCTTCTCGCGGTAGTGCTCGGCTTCCTTGCGAAGCTCGGCCGGAACCTCGATGGTCTCGTACTTCGCGCCGAGGCCCTCTTCCTGGAAGATGAGAGCCTTCATCTGCACGAGGTCGATGACGCCCTTGAACTGGTCCTCGGCGCCGATCGGGAGCTGCAGTGGAACGGCGTTCTTGCCGAGCTTGGTCTTGATCTGGTTGACGACGGAAAGGAAGTTCGCGCCGACGCGGTCCATCTTGTTGACGAACGCCAGCCGCGGCACGCCGTACTTGTCGGCCTGACGCCAGACGGTCTCGGACTGCGGCTCGACGCCGCCCACGGCACAGAAGACGCCGACCGCGCCGTCGAGGACGCGGAGCGACCGCTCCACTTCGACCGTGAAGTCGACGTGACCCGGTGTGTCGATGATGTTGACGCGGGTGTCGCCCCAGACGGCCGTGGTGGCGGCGGAGGTGATGGTGATGCCGCGCTCCTGCTCCTGGACCATCCAGTCCATGGTCGCAGTTCCGTCGTGCACCTCACCGATCTTGTGGGTGATGCCGGTGTAGTACAGGATCCGCTCGGTCGTCGTCGTTTTACCGGCGTCGATATGAGCCATGATCCCGATGTTTCGCGTCTTTTCCAGTGGTACCTGACGTGCCATGACTTCCTCAAATGTCCGGCCCCGGCGATTTGTCGAGGCCTGCCGCGGGCGACCAGTGCCCGCGGCGCAAGACGAGCCGGCGGCAACGTGGCCGCCGCCGACTGCTCGGCTGACGCCTCCGGCTGGAGGCGCATCTTGATTGTTCGGTCTCGATTCCCGTTGCTCGGTCCGGAACCGCAGAACGACCACTCTCTGTTCTGTGTTATCCGGTCGAGACGGAGCTACGGGGGGATACCCGAGGTACTACTTGATTATGAACCAAGAATTAAGAATTGTGAAGGTAGACGAAAATGACTATCAATTTCTCTGCCTGAATGCAACTCCGAATTCTTCACCAAAAACTGTATCGCAAAAACGAACCGCGCTTGCAGCTACCAGCGGTAGTGAGCAAAGGCCTTGTTCGCTTCCGCCATCTTGTGCGTGTCTTCGCGCTTCTTGATCGCGTTGCCGCGATTGTTCGCCGCATCGATGATCTCGCCGGCGAGCTTGTCCTGCATCGTCTTCTCCCCGCGGGCCGCGGCGTAGCTGATCAGCCAGCGGATGGCCAGGGCCGTGCGGCGCGACGGGCGAACCTCGACCGGAACTTGGTAGTTCGACCCGCCGACCCGGCGGCTCTTGACCTCGAGGGCCGGCTTGACGTTGTCGACCGCCTTCTTGAAGAGCTTGAGGGCGTCGTCCTTAGCCCGGTCTTCCACCTTCTTGAGGGCGTTGTAGAACACTCCCTCGGCCACGGACTTCTTGCCGTCGGTCATCAAGGAGTTGATGAACTTCGTCACGAGCTGGCTGTTGTACACGGGATCCGGCAGGATCTCTCGCTTTGGAACTTCGCGTCGTCTCGGCATGGGCTACGGATTCCTCTTGATTAGGCCTTCGGGCGCTTGGCGCCGTACTTCGAGCGGCTCTGCTTCCGCTTGGCGACGCCGACGGTGTCGAGCGTGCCGCGGATAACGTGGTAACGAACGCCGGGCAGATCCTTCACACGGCCGCCGCGGATGAGCACGATCGAGTGCTCCTGGAGGTTGTGGCCGACGCCCGGAATGTAGGTCGTGACCTCGATTCCGTTGGTCAGCCGGACGCGGGCGACCTTGCGGAGCGCCGAGTTCGGTTTCTTCGGTGTCGACGTGTAGACGCGCGTGCAAACCCCGCGCTTCTGCGGGCTCGACTGCAGGGCGGGCGACTTGGTCTTGAAGGCCAGCTTCTCGCGACCCTGGCTGACGAGTTGGTTGATCGTTGGCATTCCTATCCTCTTGAAGACACGAACAGCACAGGCACAAAACCATTGGGCGAAACCCGCGCACTGTACGCGGCGACTCCTGCTTTGTCAAGCCCGTGCGAGCGGCGCTAACGCCCTCCCCATAGGGGTTATTCCAGTGCCCCACGGAGCCTGCAAGTGCTTGAAGATGCGATCGATGACGCGATGGCACAGGTGCCTGCAAACAGCCGTTATCCTGAGGCGCCGGAACCCCGGCGTTTCTGACGACTAACCACTGACCACTGACCACTACTCACCCATCAAACATACAATCTCACCGCATGCGTCACCTCGCCGTTTCCGCTGCGATCGCGGCCGTGGTCTTCGTCTGGATCGTCCTCTCCGGCCGTACCGCCGGTGATTTCCGCATCGACGAGGTCCACAAGATCGGCGAGACGTACGCCCTTCGGCTGGTCGAAGAGGGACGATTCCACGACCGCGAGTGGTTCGCGAGCGCGGTGGAGCGGTCGAACCCTCCAGCCGGTAAGTACCTCTTCGGCCTCGCCATCCAGCTTGCCGGCCAGCCGCTTCCCGCGGACTCGGCGCTGGCGCGGTCCGTCGAGCACGGCGCGCGCCTCCCGCCGCCAGAGTGGCTCGCCCGGTGCCGCTCATGGCTCCGGCCCGTGCGATTCCTGACGGCCGCGGTCACCGCCCTGACCGCTGCTCTCCTTTTCTTTATGGTCAGCCGAGCGGCCGGCATGCTCGGCGGAACGATTGCCGTCATCCTGTACGTCACGGCATTCCTCACCCTGACGTTCGCCGCGACGGCGGTCTTCGATCCGCTCCTGACGCTGTTCGTCCTCGCCTCGGCGGCGCCGTTGCTCTCCGACCGCCTCTTCCGCTCGCCCGGCTGGGATGCCGCGTTGATCGCGACCGCGTCGTTGATGGCGGCGCTCGCATTTCAAGTGCGTCTCTCGGGTCTCGTGGCGCTTCCCGCCGCGATCGCGATCCTCTTCATCCGGGCGTGGCGCGGCCGCCTGGGGCGCGCGGCGTTGCTCTCGATCGCGCTGGGACTCGGAACGCTTGCCATCGGCACGACGATCAATCCGTTCTACTGGACCACGGCGTCCGATCCAACGCTGCCCGCCGTCTTCCAGGCCTCCGAGGCGCTTCCGATGCGGATCGTCAGTCGCTATCGCATGCAGATCGCCGATCTCACGGCGATCATGTCCGGCTTGCACGAGCCACATCTTGGGCCTACGGGCACACTGCAATTCGTCGCGGAGTACGCCTTTGGCGACGAGGCCGGCATCGCGCTCCTCGGCGGCGTTCTCCTCGCCGCCGCCGCGTTCGCTCTCCCTCGCCTCCGCCCACCGAGGAGCGAGATCCCCCTGGCGCTTTGGCCGGCGGCCGTGATCATGATCTTTACAGCGTGGCTGCCACTCCGTTATCCGCGATACGTGCTCCTGACGATTCCGCCGTTCGCAATCCTCGCTGCGATCGGATGGACGAGCGTCTGGCGCACCGTCAGACGAGGGCTCGCAGGAAAATCGCAATGAGCACGATGAGCGCCGCGAGGCTGAGCCAGCGACCGACGCTCAACGGCGTCGGCGCGCTCCAGCGCCACGTCGCCTCGTGCGCGCCCGCCGGAACGCGCATCGCGAAAAGTCCCGTCGCCGGATCCTGAAACGACGCGGCGAAGTGGCCATCGAGTCGCGCCTCCATTCCCGGAAACGAGACACTGCGCCAAAGGAGGATCGCAGGCGCCGGCGCGTCGAATCGAACCGATCGCTCCAGACGCGACCATCGCGTGACGCGAACCGGGGCGCTCGCCATGCCCACGAGAATCGCCGGATTCTGTCGCAAGGGCTCCAGTGATGGGGGGAACATGCCGGCTATCGCCGCGCGCACCGGCGCCGTCACTCCTCGCGGAATGAACCACATCTCGAGAAGGAATCGCTGGAGATCGGTGTGACGCACGGCGGGTGCGAGCGGTGCGGCCTCTCCGCGCAGCGGATCGAAGGTCAGCCGCGCCACGCCGCCTGCCTCAGCGACCGCCGCCGGGTCAGGTGCGGCCGTTGTGTGCGGAGGTATCGGTCCCGCTGGGAAGATCGCGTAGGGCTCGGACATGCGGCCGGCATACGAAACGCCCGCCAGCGCCGCGACGACCGCTACTGCGAGAGCATGGCGTCGATCCTTCACCAGGGCGACCGCGACTGCGGCGCAGAGCGTGAGCGGCCCCGCCGAGCGCCACGGAAACTGGATCTTCGAGAGAATCGGCGCCACATCCCACAGCACGCCGATGCCTGGCAGCGCGGCGGCGAACGCAATCGCTCCGGCGATCGCCCATGGCCGGATGCGGCGCGTCGCTCCGCCGCCGGCGCGCAACGCAAGCAGCAGCGCGATCAAGAGCAATCCCAGCATGACGAGGAATGCCGCGGAGATCGCGAGCGAATCCGCGCCGAGGAAAATCGTGTTGTGCGACGGACGAAAGCGCTCCGCGCCGGCGCTGTAGAACAACTCGGTCATCACCCATCGCGAAGCCAGAGCTTGCGGCACGAGCGCGAAGGAAGATAGGAATCCTCCGAGGAGTGCGCCGGCGATCACGGGCCCGCGGCGGCCGCGGAGCGTGTCGTCGAAAAAGAACCACGCGACCATCAGCAAGCCGAAGAGGACCGCGAACGGAATACTGGTCAGGATCAATGCCGCGGTTCCGAGCGCCACAAGCGCCGCTCGCAACGATGGGCTCGGCCGTGGGTGGATCGCCGCGAGCAAAATGAGCGGCACCCAGAGAAACGACCAATGCTCGGAAAGCGCGCCGCGCTCGTAGACGTCATACAAACGATACGGCGCAGTGACATAGACGAGAGCGCCCGCCAGCGCAGCAGGGGCCTGGAAGACGCGCAGCCAACTCCAAACGGCGATGCCTGAAGCAATCCAGACTGCCGCGGCGAGCAACGTGACACCGACAACCAGCGGCACGCCGGCGAGCAAGACCACACCGTGCACGAAATTCAGCAGCGGAGGATAGAGAAGGAGCGCCGGGCTGCCAAATCCGCAGTTGAGATCGACAGCCCAGGCCGGCAAGAGCAATCCCGCGCGAAGGTTCGCTCCCGTTTGCTGCCCCATGATCAGATACGAGATCACGTCGTAGCCCACCAGCACGCGGCCGGTCAGCAGCGGCGACGCGAAGAGCAACACCGCGGCGGCGATCGCGCCGATCTCAATTCCCGGCCTGAGTCCCGGGCTCGGCGCCGCGGCGTCGATGTCGGGTTCCATCGCTACGCTTTATAGCCGAAACGGCGTCGCCGGTAGGGCCTGGGCCTCGGCACTTGCACCGTCCGGCCACCTACGGCGTCGTCGATACCACCACTTTCCCGCCCTTCATGACCCAGTGGACGCCTTTGATCACCGCGCCGATGTCGGCGAGCGGGTCGCCTTCGACTGAGATGATGTCGGCGTAGTAGCCGGGGGCGACGGCGCCGAGGTCTTTGGGCATACCGAGGAGAGACGCGCCGTTCGTCGTCGCGGCGGCGAGGGCCTGGACCGGGGTCATGCCCGCTTTGACGAACCATTCGAGCTCGCGAGTGTTCTCGCCGAAGCCGGTGAAGACTGCGTCGGAGCCCATGGCGATCTTCGCGCCGGCCTTCACGGCGCGGCGGAGGGTCTCGAAGTTGCGGGCGATGTAGTCGTTGAGCCGTTTGACGACCGCTTCATCGTATCCGAACTCGTCTTTGTGAGCGGCGTAGTAGCGATTGTGATCGACGGTCGGCACGTACACGGTGCCGCGCTTCACCATCTCCGAGATCGTGGCATCGTCCATGTCGGTGGCATGCTCCACGGAGTCGGCGCCGGCGCGCACGGCATCGCGCGCGCCGTCGGGCCCGTAGGAGTGGATGGCGATGCGCTTGCCTGCGCGGTGGGCGACGTCGACGGCGGCCTTCATCTCCTCGAATGAGAACGTCTGAAAGCCGGTAACGTCCTGATCGCTGCCCGTCGATCCGTACATCTTGATGCAGTCGACGCCGGCCGCGATTTGTTCGCGTGCCACTCTCTGGACTTCGGCCACGCCGTCGGCCTTACCCGGGTCGGGCTCGCGCGCCCACATCCGCGACGCCGCGTTGCTGACGTGCAGTCCGAAACCGGCGACGTACATCCGCGGCCCGGTCATGGCGCCGCGGTTGATGAGATCGCGCATGGCGACGTCGACGTAGTTCCACGACCCGAGGTCGCGGACCGTCGTGACCCCGGCCTCGAGCGTCTTGCGCGCGTTTTCCTGCGCCAGGAAGAGCGTCACGGCATCGTGCAGCGTTCCGAGCTGCGACCAGGGACGCGTGCCCGGCGCGCGGTCCCAGTAGAAGGTCATGTGCGTGTGGACGTCGATCAGCCCAGGAAGCCCGGTGTAGCGACGCAGGTCGATGACCCTGGCTTTCGCGGGAACAGCGGCATCGCCGGAGCCGACGGACACGATGCGCTCGCCGTCGACGACGACCACGGCATCGCTGATCACGCCGCCGCGTCCGTCGATCAACTTCCCGAAGCGGATGGCGGTGACATCGGCGCGGGCGGTAAGAGCCAGTCCGAGGAGAGTGATGACGAGAGTGACGAGCTTGCGCATATCTGTTTTCATTCCGATTGATGAAGCGAGGAGCTTTGAGTCTCACGCGAAGCCGCGAAGGGCGCGAAGAGAAGCGATCCGACTATCAAGACTTGCGACGATCTCCACCTCTGTGTCCTCAGTGCCTCTGTGGTGAACGCATTTCAGTTCGCAATCCGCAGATTACGCAGATTGCGCAGATTGGTCGCAGCCATCATCTGCGTAAATCTGCGACATCTGCGGATAAAGGTTTTCACTGAGCCCCAGGGCGCAGCTCCTTCTCGATGAATCGCCACATCTCCGTCCGCAAGTGTTTCACGAGAACCGGATCGGTCACGCCGTGGCGCGATTTCGGATAGAGCATCATCTCGAACGCCTTCCCATCCTTCTCCAGCTCGTAGGCCAGTTGAATCGTGTTCTGCATGTGGACGTTGTCGTCGATCGTTCCGTGCAGCAGGAGGAGATCGCCGTGGAGGTCCTTCGCCGCCCAGCGCGGTGAGCTGTTGCGATAGCCGTCGGGGTTGTTCTGCGGCATGAGCATGTAGCGCTCGGTGTAGATGGAGTCGTAGTCGCGCCAATCCGCGACCGTGCCGCCGGCGATGCCCGCCGACCACTTCGTGCTGTGCGTCAGAGCGTACGTGGTCATGAATCCGCCGTAGCTCCAGCCGTTGAGCAGGACGCGCGACGAGTCGGCCCACGGCTGCGACGTCAGCCAGGCCAGCCCGTCCTCGAGGTCGCGGAGCTCGAGCGCGCCGAAGTTCTTGTACGCCGGCCACGCCGACTCCGCTCCCTTTCCGCTCGCAGTCCGGTTGTCGCAGATCCAGACGACGATTCCGCGCGACGCGAGAAACTGGTGCCAGAGATATCCCGGGTTGCCGCGCACGCCCCAGGCGTTGACGACCTGCTGGGCGTGAGGTCCCGAGTACGTGTGCTCGTACACCGGATACTTCTTCGCCGGATCGAAGTCAGGCGGCTTGATCAGCACCGCTTCCATGACGAAGCCATCGCGCGTCTTGACCTGCACGTGCTCCGCCTTCGAGAACCGGAACTGGCGCAGCGTCAGCGCTTCGTTCGCGTCGACGGTGCGCACCTTCGTTCCGTCGCCGCGCAGCAGAAAGACCTGCGGAGGGGTCTCGGAATCACTCCAGGTGTCGAGGAAGTGCGTGAACGATGGATTGAACAACGCCGCGTGCGTTCCGGGCGTCTCGGTGAGCCTGTGCAAGCCCGTGCCGTCGGGCTTGATCCTGTAGACGTCGCCGCCGATCGCACTCCGCTCGGTGCCGGAGAAGTAGATCCAGTCGTTCGCCGGATCGATGCCTTGCAACGTGCGCGCTTCCCATCGCCCGTCAGTCACCTGCCGGATCAGCTTGCCGTCTGCGCCATAGCGATAGATGTGCTTGAACCCACTGCGCTCGGAGAGCCAGAGAAACGATCCGTCCTTCAGCCAGACCGGATTCTCCTCGGCCTGCACCCAGGCCTTCGTCGTTTCGTGGATGAGCGTCGTGGACGTTTTCTTCGACAAGTCCCAGGCGTTGAGATCCAGCCACGTCTGCTCGCGATTCTGGACCTGGTAGACGACCTTCGTGGAATCGGGAGTCCAGTCGACGTTCACGATGAGGTGATCGGCGCCGCTGTATCGTTCGGTGTCGACGGGCGTCGCGGTGCCGCCGGACGCCGCGATGGTGAACAGCCGGGCGATGGGGTTCGGGTCGCCGGCCTTCGGATAGGGAGTGAGCTCGACCTCCTGGCGCGTCGGAATGTGATCGACGACCGCGAAGCGCCGGACCGGGCGCTCGTCGAGCTGCAGGAAGGCGATGCGCGCGGAGTCTGGACTCCACCAGAAGGCTCGGAATTTTCCGCGGCCGTAGATTTCCTCTTGATACACCCAGTCGAGGATTCCGTTGAGCCTGTCGTCGTTGCCGTCGGTCGTGAGCTGCCGCTCGCGATGGTCGGCGAGATCGGCAATGAAGAGGTTGTTGCCGCGAACGTACGCGATGCTTCGGCCGTCGGGAGAGAAGGCCGCTTCCTTCTTTTCGCCGGGAGAGGAAGTAAGTCGCGTGAGCGTGCCGGCGCCGCCGCCTTCGAAGGCATAGAGATAAAGGTCGTCGTTGATCGCGATCGCGGCGCGCTTCCCGTCAGGGCTGAAGGTCCAGGACTTGCTCCTGGCCACCTTCGCTGCGGCCGCGGCGTCGACGCCCGGGATCTTGCGCACCGCGGCGTCGAAGCGCTCGTAGTCGAACAGCGGGTGGCTCTTGCCGCTCACGGCATCCATGACCACCTGCTCGACGACCTCGCCTTTCTCGTTCGTGCGCGGCCAGGTGAAGGCCTTGTCGTCGATCCAGACGAAGCCGCTCTGTGGCGCACCGCTGAACGCAACCCTGTCTTTCGGGTCGAAGATGCTGTCGAGCGTGAGCTCGCGATACGCGAGTTTCCGCGGCTCGCTCGCCACCTGCGCGGCGAGAGGAAGGGCGAGCAGAACGATGAAAATGGCGAGGCGCTTGCGCTTCATGATGGGGCGGTACGGTAACAGAGAAAAAGCTGAATGTTGAATGTTGAATGTTGAATGTTGAATTGAAAGCGGGTCACGCGAAGACGCGAAGAACGCGAAGCCATGATAAGAACTGCATGACCACTTCGCGCCTTCGCGTGTGCCTGTCGTTCCATTCAACATTCAACATTCAACATTTACTATTCAACATTGAGCATTGACGAATGGAGCTGGCTCTCTGTCTCATCTTCTTCCTCTCCGGCACCTCGGCGCTTCTGTTCGAGACGCTCTGGTTCCGCCTCGCCGGGCTGACGTTCGGCAACAGCGTGTGGGCCAGCAGCATGGTGCTGGCGAGCTTCATGGGCGGGCTGGCGCTCGGGAATCACCTTGCGGGGCGCCTCGCGGCCTCGCTGCGCCGGCCGCTCCGCGCGTATGCGGCGCTCGAGGCCGCCATCGGGGCGTCCGGGCTCGCGCTCGTGCTCGTCTTCCCGTCGCTCAGCTCGCTGTTCGTCCTGCTGTTCCGCCCTCTTCTCGATCATCCGCTGCTGCTCAATCCTCTACGCCTCGGCATCAGCTTCGTGCTCATGGCCATCCCGACGACCGCGATGGGCGCGACGCTTCCGCTGCTGGTCGGCACGCTGGCGAGGCGCGAGAGCTCCTACGGCCGCTTGTTGGGCAGGCTGTACGGATGGAACACGCTCCGCGCAGTGGCGGGCGCGCTCGCCGGGGAGACGGTGCTGATCGGCGCCCTTGGCATCCGCGGCACGGGCGTTGTCGCCGCTCTGCTCAATGGCATCGCGGTTCTGGGTACGCTCACGATCGCACGCCGCATCCAGAGCGAGGGCGTGGTCGCGCCGCCGCCTGGCGAGCGTGCCGAACGCGGCGGCGGTGTGCTCCTCGTCGCGGCGTTCCTGTCCGGCGGCCTTCTGCTGGCGCTGGAAGTCGTCTGGTTCCGCTTCCTTCTCCTGTTCACGGACGGAACCACGCTCGCATTCGCCGTGATGCCCGCGGTTGTGCTGCTGGGAATCGCGACAGGCGGATTGCTCTGCAGTTGGCTTTTCCGCACGCGCTTCGATCATGAAGCGTGGACCGCCGTCGTCGCTCTCGGTTGCGGATTCGCGCTCGTTCTCGGGTACGCGTCATTTCAGCCGTCGCCACCGCCGGCTGCGACCGCGACCGCGCTGGCGTTGCGCGACACGGCTATGGCACTTCGCCTCATGCTGCCGGTGAGCATCCTCTCCGGCGTATTGTTCACGCTCCTCGGACGCGCGTTGCAGAAGCGCGTCGGCGATGCCACGGTGGCCACCGCGCACCTCACGCTCGCAAACACCATCGGCGCGATGCTCGGCTCGCTCGTCGCCGGCTTTGTCCTGCTGCCGCGCCTCGGGATCGAGAAGTCGATCTTCACGCTCGCCCTGGCGTACGGCGTCGCCGGAATCCTCATCGCTGCAGCCGAGCTGGCGAAGTCCGGCGAGTCGCACCGGCTCCAGCGGTTCGGATTTGCCGCAGGCCTGATCGCGCAGGCGATCACCCTCGCGGTCTTCCCGTTCGGCCTTCTGCGGAACGACTTCCTGCCCCACATCACCGAGGCATTCCGGCGCGACGGCTCGCGCATCGTTGCAGTGCGAGAAGGCGTGACCGAAACGGCCACGTATCTGCGCCGCGATCTCTGGGGCGAGCCGTATGAGTACCGGCTCGTGACGAACGACCTCTCGATGTCCGCCACGACGCTGCTGGCGAGACGATACATGTCGCTCTTCGTCCACCTGCCGATGGCCTTCCATCCCGACGCCCGCCGCGCGCTGCTCATTAGCTACGGCGTCGGGACGACGGCGAAGGCACTGACGGAGACGCGATCGCTGCAATCGATCGACGTCGTCGACATCTCGCAAGACGTCGTCGATCTGAGCCGCCTGCGTCGATTCGACGGCGGGCATCCGCTCGACGACCCCAGAGTCAACATTCACATCGAAGACGGCCGCTTCTTCCTGCTGGCAACCGAAAAGCGCTTCGACCTCATCACCGCCGAGCCGCCGCCGCCGAAGAACGCCGGCATCGTGAATCTGTACTCGGCGGAGTACTTCCAGCTCATCCACGACCGCCTCGCTGAGGGAGGATTCGCGACGTACTGGCTCCCGATTTATCAACTCGAAGGAGGCGAGGGGAAGGCCGTCATTCGCGCATTCTGCTCGGCGTTCGCGGACTGCTCGCTCTGGTCGGGAGCGGGCGCGGAGCTGATTCTGATGGGCACCCGAGGAACGGTGAGGCCTGCCAGCGAGCGGTTCGGCCGGCAGTGGAGCGATCCCATCACGAGCGAGAGCCTGAGCGCGATCGGCGTCGCTTCGCCCGAGATGCTGGGCACGCTCTTCATCGCCGACGCGCCGACGCTCCGGCAGTTGACGGCATCGACACCGCCGCTGGTCGACGACTTTCCGCAGCGCCTGTCATGGAGGCCGGTCACCGATCTCGCGCCCGACTTCGCTCCACTCTTCGACGTGCGCGCGGCCCAAAGCCGCTTCGCGCACAGCGCGACGATCCGCGCGCTGATGCCGGCGCCGATGATCGCGGCGACAGTTCCGAACTTCCGATACGAAGCGTTCATGCAGCATTACTTCTTCGCATCGCAGGGACCGGGCACCGTCGATATGTCCAAAGAGGTTTCCTACGTGCTCGCGCACACGAGCGACCGCGCGATCCCATTGATCCTCCTCGGCAGCGATGCCGCCGCCCAGCGAATCGCCGATCGCGTCCAGTCGAACGACCCGATGAGGCTCTGGACGCTCGGTGTCCGTGCGCTGAGCGAGCGGCGGTACGCGGATGCCGTCGGCTTGCTCCAGCGGGCGTCCGAGCTGGCGCCTGCGTCGAAAGTGATTGCACGGGATTTGGCGCTGGCGAGAAATCCCCCTCTCCCCGTCCGGGACTGAGGCCAAGAACGCATTACGGAATTCGGGGAGAGGGCCAGGGTGAGGGGAAAAATGCGGGCATGAATCGCGACGTCAGCAACCCTCATCCTGGCCCTGGTGGTGCCGGGCGGATGGGTGACGGATAAACCGGGCGGATAGGTTACACCTTGGGGCGGGGTTTTGAGTGCCGCGTATCGCGTCACGATAAATCTGACCGAAGGGGGATCGTCGCGCCAAAAGGAAATCTGACCGGGGCATCCTATGGGCGGGAGGGTGTGATGAGGCCGGAAGACCGCCATGAGCAAGCACGACGATTGAGTGAGCGGTATCGAAAGGCATCGAGGAAAGAGAAGGCGACGATGCTCGATGCGTTTTGCGTGGCCACGGGGTTGAATCGGAAGTATGCGATCGGACTTCTGCGGGAGCCGCCGGAGAAACGAGTTCGGATTGTGGTCGGTCGAAGGCGGAAGCAGCGCTACGGTGTCGAGGTG
>DASQGS010000137.1:0-1636 GCA_035632455.1 Thermoanaerobaculia bacterium
GCCGGCGCCGGGTCCGGTGACGACGAGCGGGTTGGTCTTATAGCGCTTGGTGTAAATCGCGACCTGGTTGGCGGTGCCGTGAAGGCTGCCCATGGGTGAGCTCTCGGGCACGGCCTCGACGCCTACGGAGATGTTGCCGCGGACGATCCGGGCGGCGTAGCGGAGAACCTTCTTGTCGCGCCGGGCGCGGGCGACACGATCGCGCCAGGAGGCGTCGAGCGCCTCGAGGTTCGCGGTGAACTTGAGCGGATCGGCGTCGCCGAGCTCGAGCGGGAAAAGCGACTTGATGGCGATGTCGTCCATCTCCACGCGATGGCCGAGCGTACGAGCGAGGATCAACGCCTTGCGGGCGACGTCAGTGCCGGAGAGGTCGTCGCGCGGATCGGGCTCGGTGTAGCCGCGCTCCCACGCTTCGCGCACCACCGCGGAAAACGGTGTGCCCTTCTCGAGCTCGGTCATGAGGAATCCGAGGGTGCCCGAGAAGCAGCCGAGGATCGTGTCGATGCGATCGCCACTCTCCTGGAGCTTCGCGAGAGTGTCGAGAACGGGAAGGCCGGCGCCGGCGGTCGCTTCGTAGCGCAGAGCGAGGCCGCGCTCCTTCGCCGCGTTCATCATCCGATCGTACTGTTCCTGCCGGACCGCGAGCGGTTTCTTATTCGCGAGGACGATATTGAATCCTTCGTTGAGCGCTTCCTCGATGAGGCCGGCCGTCTCCTCCGAGGTGAGGTCGACCAGGATCGGCCGGTAGGACGGAAGAATCCACAGCTCTTCACGCATCTTCGCCGCGACTTGCGGCAGCGTGAGATGCGAGCCCTGATCGAAGAGACGCAAGCCCGTCGCCTTTCGTTTGGCGAGCCGCTTCAGCGCAGCCGGCGAGAAGCCTTTCTCCTCGATCTTGATGCCCGATCGATCCGCGAGGGCGACGCATCTGAGGTCGATGCCGAGCTCGCGGCGCAGATGCTTTTCCTGGGCCACGATCTGCGCCGTCAACGCGCGGCCGATTTGGCCGAATCCGAGAAGCGTGAGCTTCGATTCGCGGCGCCCCGAGTCCGAGAGCGGGCGGAGCTTGTCGAGCTGGTATTCGTTGTGCAGTGCGATGAGCGCCGCCTTGGCGTGATCTTCAGCGATGGCGACCGTGATGTTGAGCTCCGACGATCCCTGGGCGATCGCCACGACATTGACCCGAGCGCGGCTCAGCGCCGTGAATGTCCGCGCGGCGATGCCCGGACGGCCGCGCATGCCGAGGCCGACCACGGCGATGAGCGCGATCTTCTTCTCGGCGTGAATGCGATCGATGAGCTTGAGCCTTCGCTCGACACGAAACGCCTCCTCCAGCGCGGCCACGGCATGCCGGGCCTCGCTCTCCGGCACGACAAAGCAGATGCTCGATTCGCTGGAGGCCTGGCTGATCATGGCGACAGAATGGCCGGCTTGCGACAGGGCCATGAAGGCGCGGCCGGCCACGCCCGGCACGCCCATCATTCCGCTTCCCTCGATCGAGAGCAGAGCCTGCCTTCGAATCGCGGTGAGGGCTTTGACCGGGTACTGGCCCGGTTTGACGTCACCGGCTATGCGCGTCCCCGGCGAACTGGCGTTGAAGGTGTTGCGGATGTAGAGCGGGATGCGATGGCTGGCG
>DASQGS010000138.1:0-20615 GCA_035632455.1 Thermoanaerobaculia bacterium
GCGGGGCAAGGATGCCCCGCGACTTGCCGGCAGGATGCCGGTGCTCTTCGTGCGGTTTTCTTCCGGCACCCAGCCGTGTCTCATTCGGCCAGGAGGGTCACATGAAAGACCTGACGATCAAATCTATGCTGCTGGTGAGTCTGTTCATGCTCTGCACGAACGCATTCGCCGGCGTAGTCTCGGGGTATGGGCTCAACGTTCTGGTCAACGGCGACCCTCGCACCGAATATCACTCGCGCGACAGCGTCTACGTCGAGGCGATCCGTGGCAAGGAATTCTCGATCCGGCTCACGAATCCGACGCCGTACCGCGTGGCCGTGGCGCTATCCGTCGACGGACTCAACACCATCGACGCGAAGCACACCACCGCCTGGAATGCCTCCAAGTGGGTGCTGGAGCCGTACGAATCGACCGTGATCTCCGGCTGGCAGGTCAACGGCAGCTCGGCCCGCCGTTTCTTTTTCACCGGCGAGAAACAGTCTTACGGGGCCGCGCTTGGACAGACGGCGAACCTCGGCGTAATCGAGGCGGTCTACTATCGCGAGCGGCAGCCCAGCGTGAGCTACTACAACCGGCAGTGGGATCAGGAACCATCGAGTGGCACGCGCGGTGGGAAGGACTCGTTCGGGTACAGCGAACAGCCGCGGCCCGTTCCTCCGGCCGCTCGATCCGAAGCCGCGCCGCCGCCGGAACCTAAGCTCTCCGATGACTACGCCGCCACCGGGATGGGGCGCCGAACGCGACACGAAGTCGAGAACGTGGACATCGATCTCGACCCTCAGCCGGTGGCCTCGATGAGAATCCGCTACGAGTTCCATCAGCAGCTCGTCAAGCTCGGCGTGCTCCCGGTCTCGCCGAGGCCGATCGAGCGCAGAGAGCAGGCCCGCGGCTTCGGCAACTACTGCCCCGAGCCTGATTGAGTGAGCCTTCGCATAAACTCGAGATCATGAAGGTCGGCGATGAGATCACGATCGCACCGGCTGAGCTCGTGGCCGGGGGCGAGGCAATGGCGAAGGTCGAGGGGTTCCCAATCTTCGTGGCCGGTCTCTACCCTGGCGACGTCGCGGTGGTGCGGCTCGCCGAGGTCAGGAAAGGCTTCGCACGCGGCGACATGCTCCGTCTCGCTACGCCGAGCGCCAGCCGGCGGCTGGAGCCGTGCCCGATCGCGGACGAGTGCGGCGGTTGCGACTGGACCGCTCTGCGCCTCGACAAGCAGCTCGAAGCGAAACGCAGGATTCTCACCGAGTCGCTGCGAAGAATCGGAAAGATCGATCCGGCAGGACTTCCATCCATCGCGATTCACCCCTCGCCGCTCAACTACCGATTGCGAAGTCGCTTGCATTCCGACCCGGCGACGGGCGACGTTGGCTTCTTCGCGGCGCGCTCCAACCGCGTCGTTCCGCTCGCGCGAGAGTGCGAGATTGTCGGCCCGCAACTCCTCGCCCACCTCGATGCATTGCGAGACCTGCATGGCCAGGAAATCGACGCGTGGGAATCGGGGGATCGCTACCACGCCACGGCGTCGGGCGAGATCTCGATGACCATCAGCCTTGCCGGCTTTTCGTACCAGCTCACATCAGAGGTGTTCTTCCAGATCAATCGCCACCTCCTCGGCACGATGCTGCGGCTGGTGACCGATCACGCGCGAAAGATCAGTCGCAGGAAGACGGCGATCGATCTCTATGCAGGCGCAGGCTTCTTCACGCTGCCGCTGGCCGCGCTGTTCGAACGCGTCATCAGCGTCGAAGGCTCGCCAGCGAGTCATCGCCTGGCCCGGCTGAATGCGCAGGGATTGAGCAACGTCGAGCTCGCCGGCATGAGCGTGGAGCAGTTCCTCCAGCGAATGCCGAAAGCCGATCTCATCTTTCTCGATCCGCCGCGCGGAGGCGCGCGACCCGAGATGATCGAGGCCATCGGCAAGCGCGCTATCGAAGCGATTTGTTATCTGTCATGCGATCCGGTAACCTTTGCCCGCGACGCGAACCGGCTGATCGCGTCGGGCTGGCGCATCTCCACCCTCGACCTGCTCGACCTCTTCCCAAACACCCATCACGTCGAGACCCTCTCGCTCTTCGAGCGCGCGGGATGACCCGTCGAACACCACGCCTGCGGCGATTCCGCTGCTGGCTTTCGTGGCCGGACTGTTTGCAGCGAATGTCCTCGCCGCCCCGCGCCTGACGATCGCCGGGGCGATCTGCATCGCTCTGCTGGCCCTCGGCCTGCGCTCGCTGCCGCAACGGGCTCGCGGCGCGCTGATCACGGCAGCGTTTGCAGCCGGCCTGGCGGTCGGGCGTGCGCACGCCCTCGCGGAGGCCGCCGACCGCACCGCCGTGAGCGGCTTCTCAGCCGGCCGGTTCACAACGATCGAAGCCCCGCTCGACAGCGACTGGATCGCCCGAGGACGCAGTCAACTGTTGCGGGTTCACCGGTTCGAGGTCGTCACGCCGCAGAGTCGCGTGGCGATCGCCCACCGGCTCACGATCTACCTGCCGGCCGGCGCGTCGGCGGGCTCGCGAGACCGCGCCCTTCCAGCGGCGCGGATTCGCGCGCAGGGATCGCTCAAGCTGACCGAACATGGAGAATTCGCGCTTACGGTCAAGTCGGGCTATTTCATTTCGTACCTCGACACCGTCTCGCCGTATACGCCGTGGGGAGCCACGCGATTGATGGCGACGCGCCTCGATGCCGTCGCCGATTCGCAGCCTGACCATGCCATCGCCGCGGGGCTGGCTGAAGCCTTGGCGCTGGGGCGAGGCGAACGGCTTGCCGACGAGATCCGCGACAGCTACCGGCGCGGCGGCACCTACCACCTGCTCGTCTTTTCCGGCCTGCAAATTTCTCTGGCGGCGGCGCTTCTGGCGCTGCTGCTTCGATGGCTTCACGCTCCGCGCATCGCCGATCTGTCCTTGCTGGCCTTCGCGATTCTCGCCCCGCTCGCGATCGGCACGAGCGCCTCGGTGGCCCGCGCGAGCCTCGCCATCGGCCTCTATTCCGTCTCGCGCCTCCTGGCACGGCCGACATCGTTCGAGAACCTTTGGTGCGTTTCCGCTCTCATCCGGTTGGCATTTGTGCCGGCCGACCTGATCGACCCGGCGTTCCAGCTCACGTACGCGGGCGCCGGCGCGTTGCTGTTCCTCGGAAAGCCGCTGTTCCGGCGCCTTGGCGCCAAAGGCCGGACCACGCGGCTTCTCGCGGGCGGCCTCTGCGCCGAGCTCGCCGTCGCGCCGCTGACCCTGTTTCACTTCCACCAGTTCGCGCTCTGCGGCTCGTTCCTTACGATGCTCATGACTCCGATGCTGGTGCTCATGCTCGCGTTGTCGGCCGCGGCATGCGGATTGGTGCTCATCTCGCCCCGAGCCGTGCTTCCGCTTCTGAGCTCGATCAGCGCGCTCGACCGGGTCTGCCGCGCGGCGAACGACGCATCCGCTGATCTTCTCCATCTCTCCGGTTGGTTCATGGCTCCGCCGGCGCTGGTACTCGTGGCGAGCTTCATGCTCTGCGGCCTCGCCCTCTTTGCGGTCCGCAGGCCATGGAGGATCGCCGCCGCGATGATCGTGCTGCTCATTCCGGTGCTCGTCGCGATCATTCGATTTCAAGCGATGCGCAGCGTGGCGCGACCACGGGTCACGATGCTCGACGTCGGCCAGGGCGACGCGATCCTGCTTCGTTCCGGCCGGCGGGTCGTTCTCGTCGACGGAGGCGGGCGGATGGACGACGCGCGCTTCGGCGAGTCGACGTTGCTTCCTCTTCTACTCGATCGCGGCGTGCGGTCGATCGACCTTGTGATGCTCTCCCACGCCCATCCGGATCACTGCGGCGGCCTCCCGGCGGTGGTTCGCGATCTCGACGCGGGCTCCGTCTGGATCTCGCCGCGCCGGTTTCGCGGCGATTGCGCGCAGCGCCTTCTCGATGCCGTCTCCGTCCGGGAAACGCCGCTCCATCTCGTGCGAAACGGCGAGCGCGTCACTGCCGGCGATCTCACGATCGAGACGCGCGTCACGGACCGAACCTGGAAGCGCGCGCCGGACAACAACTGCTCTGTCGTTCTGCAGGTCCGGATCGCCGGAAGACGGGTTCTCATGACCGGCGACATCGAGCGCGAGACCGAGGAAGAGCTGCTCGATCGCGACAGCGCCGCTCTGCGCGCCGACGTGCTCAAAGTAGCACACCACGGAAGCCGCAGCTCGACCACGCCGCGCTTCCTCGATGCTGTCGATCCGCGAATTGGACTGATCTCATGCGGACGCGGAAATCCGTTTGGCCATCCTCACTCCGATGTCGTGTCCGTGCTCGGGGCGCGAGGCGTGCGGGTTGCGCGGACGGACCGCGCCGGCACGATCGACGTGGAGATACGGGACGGCCATCTGTTCGTCCAACAGGAAATTGACACTCCGCGATGAGGATCATAGAGTTTTGTCTCAATGTCCTCGACCCTCCTTAGACTCGGCCTTTGGATCGTGCTGCTCGTGGTCGCGGCCTATGTGCTGCACGAGACGTTCGAGGACGCGCCCGTGGCGGAGTATTTCTCGCCGTCGCTGCTGACGAAGGCACTGGCGCTCGGCATTCTGCTCGCGCTGGCCGGGCTCGTGGCCCGAGTGTTTGAGCGCGGCGCGAAGGTCGCAGCTCCGAATCGATGCGTCGTCTGCAAGACGCCGATCCCGAAGGGCGGAATCTATTGCCGCGCCCACCTCCGCAACGTCCTGCAACGCGAAGAAGATCGGACGCACATGACGCGAGTTCGCCGCTGAGTCCCGAGACCGATGCTCATCCCCAACTGGTTGTGATCGCCGGTCCCACCGGGACGGGGAAGTCGGAGCTTGCCGTCCGCCTGGCCGAAACCATCGGCGGCGAGGTGGTCAACTACGACTCTGTCCAGATCTATCGGGGCTTCGACATCGGCAGCGCGAAGCCGTCCGCGGAGCTTCGTGCGCGGGTGCCGCATCATCTGTTCGATATCGTCGACGCGGACGCGGATTTCAACGCGGCCAGCTATGCGCGTCTCGCCGGAGAGACTTGCTCCGCCATTCTGGCGCGGCGGCGAGCTCCGCTATTCGTAGGCGGGACCGGTTTCTATCTTCGGGCATTTCTCGGCGCGCTTCCCGAGATCCCGGCCCGCGACGAAGCCATTCGCGCGCGTCTTCGCCGGATCGCCTCGCGGCCGTGCGGTCCCTCTCACCTTCACCGATGGCTCAGCCGCATCGATCCAGTGAGCGCGGCCAGGATCGCGCCGGCGGACCGCCACCGAGTTGAGCGGGCCCTCGAGGTCTGGATGATCTCGGGCCGCCCCATCTCGAACTGGCCGAGCCCGTCCGCGGACGCGCCGGACGCCCGGCCTGCGATCAAGATTGCGCTCTCTCTCGACCGCGCGCAGTCGGTCGGGATTCTCGACCAGCGCGTCGAGGAGATGTATCGCGCTGGGCTGATCGAGGAGACGCGGACTCTCCTGACGCGGTTCTCTCGCACGAGCCGGCCCTTCACCACAATCGGCTACCGGGAGGCTTTGGCAGTCGTGGAAGGGACGATGGCGTTGCGGGATGCCGTCGCGGAAACGCAGCGCCGGACACGAGCCTACGCAAAACGCCAGATGACATGGCTGCGCGGCGAGCGTAACCTCGTCTGGATCGATGCATCGGATCCGGAGCACACGTTCTCCGCAGCGCTTCAGCACATCGAACAACATCTCAGACGACCGGGTGAACTTTGAAGAGACCGACACTCCTCGGTAACGCACTTCTGACGGCTGTGAGCCTTCTCGTCCTCGCGCGATGCGGGGGCACGACGCCTGTCGTCGCGCCGATCGCGCGAGGCGAGGACCGCTACCTGATTGATCCACGTATCGGCTATGCGAAGGCGGCCGCGCCGAAAACGGAGAGGCGTTTCGACGGCGCTTGGACTCTGTTTCTCTCCGGCGACCTGGCCGAGGCGCAACGGCGGTTCTCGGATCTGGCGACACGAGACGGATATCCGCCAGCGGCGCTGGCCTCGATGGCGATCGAGATCCGCGCCGGTAGGTTGCAGTCTGCAGCCTTAACCGTGCAGAGCATTCAGAAGGATCTTCCGGATTACCTCGCCGCGCGCGTCTACGCCGCCGAGATCGTCTATCGCGAACGGAATCTCCGCAGTGCGTACGATCTTTACCGGCAGATTGCGGCTCGACCCGATGCGCCACCCGAGGTGCGGGAGCGGCTGACGCAAGTCGAAGGCGCTCTCTTCAACGAAATCTATCGCGACGCGCTCGCCGCGCCGGACGACGAGGCGATTCGCCTTCTCCGCGAAGCACTGGCGATCACGCCGGGCGCGAGCGACGCCCGGGTCGTCCTGGTGCAGAAGCTCATCGTCGGCAGGAAGTACGACGACGCGCGACGCGAGCTCGATCCTCTGCTCAGCTCGGGCGAGGTTGATCGCGCGGAAGTCCAGGAAGCGCTCGCTGAGATCGACGTCGGTCGCGGCCGGTACCAGGAGGCGATCATCCGCTACGACCGTCTCGCGCGGCGGACAAAGAGCGACCGCTACGCGGCTCGCCTCGACGAGATCAAGCAGCGATGGACGGCGGCGAACCTGCCGCCGCAGGTGCAACGCGCCCTGGACAGCGATTCAATCACGCGTGCCGACTTCGCGATCCTGCTCTACTGGAAGGTTGCCTCAGTGCGCTTCGCCCAGAACCTCGGCGCGCCGCCCATCGCCATCGACATCGCCGACGGGCCGGGACGCGAGGAGATGATCCGGGCCATCGCCATCGGCGTCTTTCAGGTTGACCCGGTGACGAGGCGCGTCGACCCCGGCCGCACCATCGCTGCGGCGACGCTGGCGCGCCTTGCCGCGCGAATCCTGGTCTTTCGCGGCGCCCCGTGCGTTCGCGACGCGGCCGCCGATGTGGGCGAGCAATCACGCGCCCAGAAGATCCTGACGGCCTGTGGCGTCACGGATCCGGGCGCGACCGACTCCGCGGTCAGCGGCAGGCAGGCGGCGGCCGTTCTTGATGGGATCAGCCAGGCTCTCGCGTCAACTGAAAAGCGATAGCCGGGGCAAGCCAGATCGCTGCCTCACGAGCCGGCGGAGGTTGGCTTCCTCAGTCCGCCTGCGCGTCGCTTCGTCGAGGCGGGAGGTGTCACCGAGAGCGGCGGCGATCTCGGCACAAAGGGCCGCGACCTCATCCTCGCCGAGGGCGGCAAGAATCGATTCCACGAGCTCGTGCTCGAGATCGATGAGCCTGTCTTCGATCTTCGGTACGCTTTTCTCTTGCACAAGATCGCGGACCTCGCGGGCGATTCGCATCGCGCTGTCGCGCACCGCCGCCGGTGCGAGTGCCTCGATCTGCCCCGCAAGTGCCGACAGCAGCGGCTCCACGGTGGCCTCCGGCGTTTCTCCGTGGGCACCGACGTAGAGATCCTTGCGATCGCTCCACAGCTCCTTGATGGCGTGACGGCAATAGCTGAGGCTCGAAATGACCTTCCTCCGACCGCTGGTCTCGTTCTTGTCGAAA
Source organism: Thermoanaerobaculia bacterium (assembly GCA_035632455.1). GTDB lineage: Bacteria > Acidobacteriota > Thermoanaerobaculia > Gp7-AA8 > Gp7-AA8 > DASQGS01. The sequence goes on from DASQGS010000138.1 coordinate 7,484, forward strand.
ACCTGGTCGATGGCCTCGATGACGACGGCCAGAGGAATGCCCTGCTCCTTCCACGATGTCATGAGCGCCCAATCCTTCGCCGAGAGAATGAAGGGAGTGTTCCGCCGCATGGCGAAATGGGATTCGATCTCGAGGAAGTAATCGGGCGGCGGTGGATCGGTGGTCACGGATGTAACCGTAGCATGCCGATCCGGGCTAGAATACCAAGACAACTCAGAACGGTCTGGCGGTGCGCATCGCGCTGTCACAAAAGAGTCTGCTCGGAGCTCGCTCGCAAATGGAAGTCACGCCGCCCCGCGCGGAAGTCACGATCTACTCGCCCCTCTTCTCTCCCTTTCGTCAGCCACTCCAGGGCGCCAGCGTCTCCATCGGGCGGGCGTCGGAGTGTTCGATTCCGATCAAGGATCGCTACCTTTCGCGGAAGCATGCCGAGCTCGTCGTGGTCAACGGTCTCTGGACTCTGAAGGACTGCGGCAGCGCCAACGGCACCTACCTGAACGGCGCGAGAGTCGATCGCGACTATGCGCTCAAGACCGGCGATCGCATCCGCCTCGGCGATACGGAGATCCTCTTCGAGTCCACCGAGCACAATACCGATCGCTTCCTTGCCGTAGCCGACTCGCCGGCGAGCGCCACGATCTCGATTCCGATTCACGAGATCGATCACATCAGCCCTGAGGCGCGCGACCTGTCGAAGCTGCAGACCCTGAACCTTCTGGCCCGCGAGCTGATCGAGGACCGTCCGATGGACGAGTTGTTCGGGTTCATCGTGGACCGTGTCATGCAGCACTTGGAGCCGTCGCGCGCCGCGCTCGGGCTGTTGGCGCCGGACGGCAGGTCTTTCGTGAACGTCGAGGTGCGGCGGCAGGATAAGAACGACGCCTCGGAGCTGAGGATCAGCCACACGCTGCTTTCCGAGGTGGTTGGAGAGAAGAAGGCGCTGGCCTTCATGGACGTCTCGGTGAACGAGAAGCTGAGCCGCGCCCAGTCGATCATCATGCAGGGCATCCACTCGATTCTCTGCGCGCCGCTGACGATCAACGAGAACGTGGTCGGGGTGCTCTACGTCGATTATCTGTTCACCCAACGCGCGATTTCCGAGGAGGACGTCCGGTTGGTCGCGCAGATCGCCAGGTTCGCCGCCATCAAGCTGGAGACGACGCGGCTGCGCGAGGACGCGATCCAGAAGCGGATCATGGACGAGGAGCTCAAGACCGCCTCGGTGATCCAGCGCCGCCTGCTCCCGAGCGCTCCGACCGGCGTGCCCGGCTACACGTTCGTCGGCTCCAATCGCCCTTGCCGCACGGTCAGCGGCGACTACTATGACTTCGCGGTCCGTCCCGACGGCAAGGTTTACTTCGTCATCGCGGACGTCAGCGGAAAGGGCGTCACCGCGGGGCTCATGATGGCCGGCCTTCAAGCGGCGTTCCGGATCTTCTGCAAACAGGATCCATCGCCCGAACAGCTCGTCGTGCAGCTCAATACCGCACTGAAAGAGAATCTGCCGCAGTCGAAGTTCGTAACGCTGTTTCTCGGACGGCTCGACACGGCCACCGGCGTGATCGAATACGCGAATGCCGGGCACACGCCGCCGCTCTGGGTTCGCAAGCTGGGAGTCGACGAGCTCGCCGACACCGATCTCCTGCTCGGAGTGGTGACTCACGCCGATTACCACAAGCGGACCGTCCGCCTCGAGCCCGGCGACGCCCTCATCCTGTTCACGGACGGAGTCACCGAGGCTGAGAACGCGAAGGGCGACGAGCTGGGCTCCGTGACCGTCTCACAAAAGCTGGCCACTCTTCACGGCGCCAGCGCCTCGGAGCTGACCCATGCGGTCGAAGAGGCGGTGCTCGAGCACGCAGGTGACGCGCCGCTTGGCGACGACGTCACCCTGGTCGTGGTCAGCCGCGACCGCTGACGCTCCGTGCGACAACGGCCAGGCCGAGCGGCCAGGAAGACCAGAAACGCGGGCGTTACAGCCTTATTGCTCGACGCGATGAACGTTCTCGGCCTGCAAGCCCTTCGGGCCCTGCTTGACCTCGAACTCAACGCGCTCGCCTTCATTCAGAGTGCGATACCCGCTCTGATTGACGATCGCTGTGTGATGGACGAACACGTCCTCGCCAGACTCACGCTTGATGAACCCGTAACCCTTGTCATTGTTGAACCACTTCACTACTCCTGACTCAGCCATTGCTCACATACCTCCAAATTCATGCTTCGACTTCCAGCAGCCTTGACGGAAGCCATAAGAGCCCCGCAAGTGCTGCTTGCATCATAGCAATCGTTCCTCATTTCCCGCTTCACCAGATCATGGCCCGATTCAAACCGATCTGTTGAAATCCCAGCATCTCGTAGAGTCGAATCGCCCCATAGTTGAAATCATTGACGAACAAGGTGATCGCCTTCCCATCCCGGCAGAGGTGGCCACAGACCTCGCGCATCATGGAGCGCGCAAAGCCACGGCGGCGAGCCTCCGGCGCTGTCCAGACGCCCATGACCTGCACGGCCTCGGGCGTGACCGCCGAAAGCTCGCATTTGGCCATGATCCGGCCGCCTTCGACGCGAACGAACGAGCGCTTCTTCTCGATCAGCTCTCGGACACGTTCCCTATAGCCGAGCGCATCGCGTTCCAACGGATCGATTCCCACTTCCTCCCGATGCATCGCCGCGCAGGCCGGAACCAGGAGCTCGAGGTCGCGGATGGTGGAGTATCGAGTCTGGTTCAGATTCGGATAGTCGGAACGCCCCTGGAGCGCGTAAATCGGCTGCGACATCCGCACGACCGTCGGTGGATCGATGCGCATGCGCAACCGGGTCCAGAGCATCTCCACGAGCACGGCGGGGGAAATGATCGCGCGCACCGGCATTGCTCGGGAGACGATGCGGTCGCAGATCATAGCGATCGCCACTTCGGTTATCTCGCGCTGCATGCCGGGAGCGGAGGCAAGCACGATGTTCGTCGCCAGCGAGGCCACCAACACCGTCTTCCGGTTGAGCTGGATCTGCACCAATTGTGTCGCCGCCGGGTAACGCTCCTCCAACACGCGTGAGATGAGATAGACGTTGATCAGCGGATCGAGGCGGAGGAATTCAAGTGCGGCCCGGACATCGTCGTCCGAGAGTGCCTTGAGCGACCATCTGCCTTCGACCGGGATGGTGACCATCGTGTCCGAGACTCGCAACCGGTCGCCCTAGTGACGGCCGAAAGCGTAGCCGCGCCTTATTCGCCTTGGCCGGCCGCGTGGCCTTCGCCGCATCGCGCCGGCATTGGCCGTTCGCAATGGACGCTTTCACCGCGCGCCGGCGGCAATCCTCTTGTTATCGTCCAAATATGCTAATCCAACGTTGGATTAACACCAAGGGTTCTTGTGCGCCGCGCGGCAGGCCCGGCGGCGACCCTTGGCACCTCAGCTCGACAAGGGGATCAGCTCGGCCGCTTCCAGCTCTTGCCTCTCCTCGCTGCTGAGCACGTTCTCGATGTCGATCAGCAGGTAGATTTCGTCACCCTGCGAGATGACGGCGATCAGCAACTCTCCACGAATTCCGCGAACCAGCGGAGGTGGAGCGAGCAGCGAGTCGGACGGCACCGTGACGATGCGCCGCACCTCGTCGACCTTCAGGCCGATCACGCCCGCCGCGGTATCGGTGATCAGCACAAGCGGTTGCTCGGCGGCAGTCCCGAGCTGCGGATAGAGACGCAGACGGAGGTCGATGATCGGAATGACCTCGTTGCGAAGGACGATGATGCCCTCGACGAATTCGGGCGCCGTGGGCACGGGCGTCGAGCCGTTGTAAGGGATGATCTGGCGCACGGCCATGATGTCGAGCACGAAGGTCTCCGTGCCGAGGCGGAACGTGATCAGGCGGACGTCTTTGGAGTCAGACATTGGCGGCAAATTGAAAATTGAGAAATTGAAAATTGAAAAATGGGCGAACGGCCGAGCTCTCTTTCAATTTTCAATTTCCAATTTTCAATTCCCTCTCGACCGGACGCGGAAGCGGCGGACTTCCTCGTCGAGACTTCGGATGGCGTCGCTGAGGAGTCCGATCGAGTCGTTCATCTCCGCGGCGGATCGGCGATTCCCTTCGGCGATCGAGCGCACCTGCTCCATGGTAGCGACGATCTTCTCGCTCTCGCTGGACTGATTCGCCGCAACCTGGAAGATCTCGTGGATCATGTCGATCATCCGCTCGGCGGCGGAAGAGATCATCCCCGAGCCCGACTTCTGCTCGACCATGGCCTGCCGGACGTACTTCGTCACTTCGCGCATCGACTCCACGGCTTTCATGATGTGGTCGGAGCCCTGGGCTTGCTGCGTGGTCGCGGAGTTGATCTGCTTGACCATCTCCTGAAGCCGGCCGACGGAGCGGGTGACTGTCTCGCTTCCTTTTGCCTGCTCCCGCGTGGCGCTGGCGATCTCGCGGCCCATCCCAGAAGCTTTCGATGCCGACTCGAGAATCCTGGTCAGGGCCTTGCCGGCTTCATGCGAAAGCGACACGCCGCTCTCGACGAGCTTCGAGCCGGAGGACATGGTCTTGAGGGCGTTGGTGACCTCGTGCTGCACCGAGGTAATGAGGGTCGTGATCTCCTTCGTCGAGGAGGCGGTGCGCTCGGACAACTCGCGGATCTCGGCGGCAACGACCGAAAAGCCCTTGCCGTACTCGCCGGCTTGGGCTGCGAGAATCGCGGCGTTGAGGGCAAGGAGGTTCGTCTGCTCGGCGACGTCGTCGATGACGTTGAGGATCTTGCCGATCGCCGCGGAGCGCTCGCCGAGTCGGGCCACGACGGCGTTGGACTCGGCGACGGACTGGCGAATCTGCTCCATCCCCTCGATGGTCTCGCGGACGGCCTTCATCCCCGATTCCGCGGCGTCGGCGACCGCGAGGGTGAGGTCGTATGACCGCGCAGCGTTCCCTTCCACCTGCGCGATGGAGGCGCTCATCTCAACCATTGACGACGATGTCTCGGTGACGAAGTTCGTGAGGAAGTCGACGTTCTGATCGACTTCGTTGATCGACGAGACCATCTCGTGCGTCGCCGAGGCTGTCTCCTCGACGGAGTTGAACAGCGTGTCGGTGTGGCGGCTGACCTCCTCCATCGAGGCCACCATCTCCAACATGGACGACGAGGTTTCTTCCGATGAGGCGGAGAGCGCCTCGACGTTGTCGGTGATCTTCCGAACGCCACCGTTGAGCTTGTCGATCGAGTGATAGGTCTCGTCGATGATGGCGCGCTGCTCGTCGACGCGCTCGATGACGGTTCGCGATCGCGAGCCGACCGTCTCGACGACGGAGTTGAGCTTCGACTGCGACTGGATCAGCTTCGTCACGGTCTGCTCGAGATTTGAGGCCATCCCGTTGAACGCTTCGGCCAGGGCTCCGATCTCGTCGCTCGATTCGACTTCGGTGCGCTGGGTCAGGTCGCCCTGAGAGAGCGTCTTCGCGCTGGATGCCAGGTTCAGGATCGGTCGGACGATGAATCGCGAGGTGACCGTCGCCAGGACCACCCCCTACGAGGCGCGCCAGAACCGCGCTGCCGACGCTCGTGAGCCGCAGCCGTTGCGACGCCGCCTGCGCCTGTTGCTCGTTCATGGCCAGCCGGAAGTAGCCCTTCGGCTTGGCCGTCGGATCGGACCGCGTCTCGTATAGCGGTGAGATGAAGACGTGAAGCATGGAGCCGTCCGCGGCCGTGCCCTGCTGGTCGGGCTCGAGCTTGTGTTGCGCGATAGCCGGCGGAATGCTCGCGGAGCTCGCCGCGAGGACCTTGCCGTCCGCGGTGATGAAGTCGGCGTAAGCGACGGCCGGGTTCTTCTTGAGATCGTCGATGATGCTCTTCAAGTCGGGGGTCAGTCCGAAGATGACGTAGTAGCCCGCCGTCGACTCGATTGCACTGGCGATCGCACGTCCTTGCTCGTTCGTCGCCTCGACGATGGTCCGCCGAACGCTGTACTGCTCGATGAGGACGATGAGCAGCGCGATGATGATGGTCTGAAGGGTGAAACCGATGATGAACTTCGCGCGGAGGCCGACGCGAACCGTGGAGGAATCTGCCTTGTTGTTCGAGGCCATAAGGTGGGCGCAAGTGTAGCGTAGGAGCCGCGCCGCGCGGAACGAAAGCGCCTGTTTGAGTGTAAGAAGCGGATTACGCGGGCCGCAGCGCAGACATCATCCCTGGGCACAGCGGCGAAGGATCTCAAAATTGCAGGGTCGTTCATTCCGAGAATCTCGGTGTACACCTTGCGGCTTCGCCACCTCGAGATGGCCGGATCTCGCTCCGCGACCATAGGTCGCGCCGCTGCGCTATCATCCGCCACGTGCCCCTCATCGTCTGTCAGAAATGCGGCCGCAATTACGAGATCCCCGGCCCGATCGCCGTGCGTCTTTCGAATTCCATCGCCACCTGTGCGTGCGGCGAATGGCTTTCCGGCAGCAAGGCCGCGTTGCTGGCGCGCCTCCTCAATCCCGAGGAGATCCGGGAGCTCGATCTCAAACAGTACGAAGTCCAACCCCGGCCCGAGGCGGTTCTGGAGACATCCACGCCCGCCGCACCGTTCCCCTCAGCATCGCCGCGGTCGATTCGCGTGGTCGCCCGAGGCGCGGGCGAGTCGGTGAATACGGTCTTCTCGATTCACCAGCATCCGCTCTGGATCGGCCGCAAGGGCTGCCACGTGGAGCTCGACGAGGCCGAGCTTTCGATCCGCCATTGCTCCATCTCGGTTCGCGGTGACCAGCTCGTCGTGCGCGACGCCGACTCCTACACCGGCACCTTCCTGGATGGGGAGCCGATCACTGAGGCGGTGATCGGCGAAGGGGTACACCTCCTTCGCTTGGGGTCGGCGCTCGTCAGCATCGAGCCGACCGATGAGACTGGAACCACGGTCGAGCCGATCCGCCTCGACGGCGGAGCGGTGCTCGACCCGTCCGAGAACCTGTTGCGCAGGCTTCAGGAGCGGGCGCGTGCCGGCGGACGACCGAAGCGGCCGGTCCTGGTCTGCATCGATGGCGCGCTGGCCGGTCAGGAGTTCGAGATCCCACCGACCGGACTCGTTGTGGGACGCGAAGGACATGTCCGCGTTCCCGACGAGTACCTCTCCCGCCGTCACTTCGAGGTGATGCCCGATGCCGACGGCACGATCCGCGTTCACGATCTCGGCAGCCGCAATGGGACATTCCTCAACACCCTCCCGGCCCGAAACACAAGAGTCCACGCTGGCGACGAGATTCGCGCCGGCGTCAACCGCTTCCGGGTCGAGGAGCGCTGAGCCGGCAACTTCCCGCAGCGCACCATGCCATTGACTCGGGTACCGCAGTTGTTCGCGGGCGACGGTTCTGCCGCGCAGGCCTCTCCTGCGCCAGGTCCGATTTCCGCTTTACCCGTCCAAACCTACCCGCTATACTGCGGCGTCCTTCAAAAGGGTTGCCTATGAGCATCGTCGATTCGGCGGCCGCTCGGATCCTCACCCCGCTCTCTGCGCTGCTGCAAAAGCCGTTGGCGATCAGCGACGATCCTTCGGTCGACGTCGTAGCACCGAGTTCCGTCCGCGTCAGCTCCCCGAGTATCAGCATCCGAGCCCAGGACGGACAGCCGTTCTCGGAGACGGAACGCCAGTTCCTGCACGAGGTCTTCGAGCTCATCCGGATGGCGGAAGAGAGCGAGACCCGATTCCTCGATCTCGAGCGGCGCCTGGTCAGCCTCCAACGCGAGAACCTCGATCTCGTGGTGCGCAACCGCGTGCTCTCCGAGGTGTCGTCGCGCGACGCGCTGACCGGCCTTTACAACCGCTGGTACGTGATGGAGAAGATCGATACCGAGATCAACCGTTCCCTTCGCCACGGCTCGCCGATGGCGCTGCTGATGCTGGACCTCGACCACTTCAAGCGGATCAACGACACATGGGGACACGCGGTGGGTGATCAGGTGCTGCAGGCGGTTGGCCGAGTGCTGCGCGAGAGCTGTCGCGTTTACGACGTTCCCGGCCGATACGGCGGCGAGGAATTCTGCATCGTCCTTCCAGAGACTCGGCTGGGAAACACCGTGGCCGTTGCCGAGCGCATTCGCGGCCGCCTCGCCGACAAGCCGCTGAGCTTCGGCGACGCGACGTTGATTGTCACGACCTCGATCGGCATCGCCGGGATGGAGTCGACGGAGAGCTCGGTCATCTCACCTGCCGCGCTGATCGAGCGCGCCGATCGCGCCCTCTACATCGCCAAGAACCGTGGTCGGAACCGCGTCGAGACGTGGGACAGCAGACTGGTGTGCCAGCCGAACCGCTCCGAATCGACGAATCACTGAGATACTGCCGTCGTCGTCGGAACTGCGGCGAGCTCGAGCGCCTCAAAGGCTCGGGTTCTTCCCACAAGGCCGCCAGGCGACTTGTTACAACTTCCCCTTCAAACCAGACCACTACCCGGCCTCGAGCGCGACCGCGCGGTCCGGCGCTTCCTGCAGCGACGTCGGTCGGCGTTGCCGGGTTGAGCGCGCGGACGGGTGGAAAACTGGTGTTAACATTGCACCATGCGCATGATCGCGCCGTCACGATGCCCGGGCCGTGGTCACCGCGTACGCCTCGAACAGATGCCGCGAATCCTTCGGAATCCAGGCGCTCAGGACCACCGACTCATCCCCCGCGCTCTGCTCGTACACCTGGGCAATCTCGTGGAGCCGGGCCAGGACCCGCGATTCGCGGTGCGGGATCGCGAGCTGCATGAGCTCGCCGCCGTCGAGCTCGCGCCGCCGGATCATCTCGATCAGCGCTTCGAGATTGTGCCCGGTCAGCGCCGAGATCGTCACCGCATTGCGGCGGACCGGCGCGAGCGAGGTGTGATCGCCAGCGGCGTCGCACTTGTTGTAGACCTCGATAACCCGCTCCGGCGGAATGCCGAGAGCGCGGAGAACCTCGTCGCCGACGTCGCGCTGGTCCTCGCTCTGGGGATGGCTGAGGTCGACGATGTGCAGGACGAGATCGGCCGACACTGCCTCTTCCATCGTGGAGCGAAATGACGCGACGAGGTGATGCGGCAGCTTGCGGATGAACCCGACGGTGTCGATGATCACCGTCTCGCGCGGCATCTCGAACGCGGCGCGCTGTAGCTTCGCATCGAGTGTGGCGAATAGCTGATCGGCCGCTGCTGCGCCGCCCTTGGTCAGCCTGTTGAACAGCGTCGACTTCCCGGCGTTCGTGTACCCGACGAGGGCGACAGTGAACGCAGTCTGTCTTCCCTTGCGCTGGGTCTCGCGCGTCCGCTCGATCCTGACCAGATCCTCTTTCAGCCTGCTGATGCGATGACGGATGATCCGGCGGTCGATCTCGAGCTGGGTCTCGCCAACACCGCGCGTGCCGATGCCGCCGGCCTGGCGCGAGAGATGCGACCACTGCCTGGTGAGACGGGGTAGGAGGTATTCGAGCTGCGCCAGCTCCACCTGTGTGCGCGATTCGCGACTGCGCGCGCGGCCGGCGAAGATGTCCAGGATGAGCGCGCTCCGGTCGATGACCTTTGCCGGGATGATCTTCTCGAGATTGCGCACCTGGGCGGGCGAGAGATCATCATCGAAGACGACGAGACCGGCCTTCAATTCCTCGGCCGCGCGCTTGATCTCTTCCGCTTTTCCGCTGCCTACGTACGTGGCGGGATCGGGAGCGTTTCGCTTTCCGAATACTCTCGCCACAACGGTACCGCCGGCCGTTTCGATCAGTTTCTGAAGCTCTTCGAGATGCTCCTCGGCGACGCTCCTCGCGAGCTCAGGCAGGATCAAGCCAACTGTGACAGCGCTTTCCATCATCCACGGCTGCCGGCCAGCCGATCGCTTCCTCGTTTCGCTCTCGATGATACAGGAGTTCCCTGAGCGAACTTTGTAAGTTCGATGTGACTTTCTCCGTGCCGCCGGAGACGGTCAAGTCCACGGCACGACACGGAGCTTTGGTAAAAGGTGTTGGAGGCGACGGTCGGAATCGAACCGACGGATAAAGGTTTTGCAGACCTCTGCCTTACCACTTGGCTACGTCGCCCTGCGAGGGTCAGCGAGTCTAAACAACCCCACTCGGCTCGTCAATATTCGGTGAACGGGCATTCTCTCGAAGCGACCATCCGCGCCCTGAATCAGCCCCGCCGTCCAGCGTGACTTCATTCTCTCCGGCGCGAACGATGCTGAGTGCGTCCCACCCATCGTGCTATCCTTCCGGAAATCCCAAAACCTCAACGCGGAGGCCTTCGTGACTGACTCCCCGAAGTGGACGCGTCGTTCTTTTCTCCAAGCGGTCGGCCGCGCTGGCGGCGCGGCGGCGGTGTACGAAACGATGACTGCGATGGGATTGCTGGGCGTGCCGGCGACATTCGAATGCCCGCCCAAGCTTCCAGACGCAAACGGCAAACGCGTGGTGATCCTCGGCGCGGGAATCGCCGGACTGACCGCGGCGTACGAGTTGCTGCAGGCCAAGTACGAAGTGATCATTCTGGAGGCGAAGTCGCACGCCGGCGGCCGCAGCTTCACCGTGCGGAGGGGCGACGTCATCGAACAGATCGGCCGCGATCCGCAGACGTGCAAGTTCGACGCTCCTCCCGATTTCTATCTGAACGCCGGGCCGGGCCGGCTCCCTTACCACCACACCGCCATCCTCCACTACTGCAACGTCCTGGGTGTTGCGCTCGAGGTCTACACCATGATGACTCGCGCGAACTACTTCCAGCGCAACGAGTCATGGAACGGCGCGTCCGTCGTGAACCGCCGCATCGCGAACGACACTCGCGGCTGGATCTCGGAGCTGCTGGCCAAAGCCGTCAATCGCGGGATTCTCGATGCCGAGCTGAAAAGGAAGAGTGTCAACAAGGCGGACTTCCTCAATCTCCTCACCGTGTTCGGCGATATCGATCCCGACGACGATTACAACTACCTCGGCTCCTCGCGCTCCGGTTACGCGGTGCAGCCAGGCATCGAGTCGTGCGGCACGCTCCTCCAGCCGCTCACCCTCGAAGATCTCGTCAGCTCCAAATTCTGGCTGGATCGCTTCTATCAGCCCGAGGAGTACGAGTGGCAGCCGACGCTCTTCCAGCCCATCGGCGGCATGGACAAGATCTGGCACGGCTTCCTCCGGACGCCGGTCCGAGACTGCATCACCTACAAACGCGAGCTCGCGGGCGTTTACAACATCACGGACAAGGAGGGGCAGCCGAAAGTGAAAGTGATGCATCGGCCGTCGGGCAGCGGCGGCGAGGGCGAAGCGATCATTGCAGATTGGTGCATTTCAACGATCCCGCTGCCGATCCTGGCGAAGGTAAACGACAACAACTTCACCGATGAGTACAAGCAGGCGATCCACGCCGTGAAGTTCGCGGACACCTGTAAGGTCGGCTGGCAGACCAAAGACCGCTTCTGGGAGACGAAGGACGAGATGTACGGCGGCATCTCGTACACGACGGACAACATCACCCAGATGTGGTACCCATCGTGGGACTACTTCGGCAAGAAAGGCATCCTCACCGGCGCATACAACTACGATGATGACGCCCGCTACATGGCCTCCCTCGAATTGCCGGATCGACTGAAGCTGGCGCTGAAGGGCGGCCAGCGATTGCATCCCGATTTCGCAGACCACGTCGATTTCAACCTCGGACTCTCCATCGCCTGGCAGGACGTGCCCTATCAACTCGGCGGTTGGGCGGACGACTGGACTTGCGACCAGCCGGTCTACGAGCGTCTTCTCAAACCGGAGCGCCGGTTCTGGGTTGCGGGCGATCAGGTGTCGTATCTCTCCGGCTGGCAGGAAGGCGCCGTGCGCTCAGCGTGCCACGTTATCCGAGGGATCGCCGGACTTCCGATCGACAAGGCGCTGCTCCAGGCCGTACCGATGGCAACGTCGAAGCGGAAGGCACCGGGGATTCGGCGGAGAACACGGGGATTGCCGTAGAGTGGCACGACTCTCCCGCAGCTTTGCGTGACGTGGGATTCCAGGCGATCGCGGGGTGAGCTCGTTGACTTCCATCCCCAAATCGGCGACTATCCGCAACCCCTCCGCGGGCCGGTCTTGTGGTGTAGCTCAGTTGGTAGAGCGCCTGATTGTTAATCAGGTAGTCGGAGGTTCGAGTCCTCCCGCCACAGCCAATGTTTGCAATTGCTTACGGCGCGAAGCGCGCGATTTTGCTCGTGACCACTAAGCCGTGTCTCGCGACTGATGAAGGCTCTTCCGATGGATGAAGAGATATGGCTGGTCGAGCACGTGGCTACGCTGCTTAGCGGCCAAGTTGCTTCGCTATCCGCCCCTGCCTTGATTGCTGGTACTGTCGGCGTATCCGATCGCGTACAAGCTTCTTATCGTTCCTCGTGAAACCCAAGAATCTTGTTTCGAGAGCCTCCGGAGAAGTTCACGACCGTTACAGATCTGCGCTGACCGAATCGCATGAACACCTCGAGTAGGCGCGCGCGGAGGCGTAGTCCTTGAGCGCTTGCATGTGACGACGGAAGGTGTACGTAGCCCGCTAAGCCAGGTTCCATTCAGCACTCCGACGATCCTCTCCCAGGCCTAGTTCGTGCTGGAATGGAGAAAGCCGTGCAATCCTAGCGTGGCGGTTACATCTCCTGAGTGGACGATGACCAACACCGATTCCCCGGACCGGCAAGCCCCACCTGACGGGACCGCCTTCAGAGGCTCGGCTCTTGGCCGTTCCGAGAGTTACGCAACGCAGCTTGACGGAGCCTTACTTCAGGATGGATGATTGATTGCCAGATAAGCAATTGAATGCCTCCCACTAACCTCAGGAGCCGAAATGCCGAAGACCGCGACTTCGCCGTATCCCATCGATACCGTTCTCCATGAATGGCGCTTGGTGGAGGTGCTTGGGGAGGGTTCGTCAGCCTGGGTCTACAGGGCCGTCCACGCTGCCGATTCGGGCCAAACTTGTGCCCTAAAGATCTTCAAACCATGGGTCGCTGAGGATCCGATGCTCGTCAGGAGGCGCTTAGCCGTCTTGAGCGGCAGTTGCTCTTGAGGGAGCACGACTGTCCGTATCTGATCAGAATTCTGAGTGCGGGTACGCTGCAAGACACATCCGAGCTCTACGTTGCGATGGATTACGTCCCTGGTAGCAACCTCGAGCACCTGCGGGGTCGAATCCCATCCGACCGGATACGCCCTCT
>DASQGS010000139.1:0-3673 GCA_035632455.1 Thermoanaerobaculia bacterium
GCCAGAAGGACTTGCGCGGCGCGGAGCGCGGCCGCGCGGCCGGCGTTGTCGCCGTCGTACGAGATGACCACGCGCCGGGTGAACCGTCGAAGCAGCGAGGCCTGGCCGCTCGTCAGCGACGTGCCCATCGATGCCACAACACCCGGGACGCCGGCGTGATCGACGGCGATGGCATCGAAGTAACCTTCGACCAGGATGGCCCGATCGATCTTCCGCATCGCGTCCCGGCTTCGATGAAGGTTGTAGAGCAGGCGCGATTTGTTGAAGAGCTCCGAGTCGGGAGAGTTGAGGTACTTCGGCTCGCTGCCGTCGAGCGAGCGGCCGCCGAATCCGACGATCGTCCCGGTCTCGGAATGGATCGGAATCATGAGCCGGTCGCGAAAGCGATCGTAGTAGCCGGTCTTCCCTTCCTTGCGGGCGGTGATGAGCCCCACCGACTCGAGCTTCTGCTCGCCGTACTTCTGGGCGAGGCGGCGAAGGATGTAGTCCCAGGATGCGGGCGCATAGCCGAAGCCGTATTTCTTGATGACCTGAGGCGCGACGCCACGCTGCCGGAGATACTCGTCGGCGGCGTTCGGCGTCCACTCCAGCGCCTGATGGTAGGCCGCCGAGGCTTCGTCGAGAACTTCGAGCAGATCGTCTTTGTCGCTTTCCCGCGCCGATCGCTTCTTGCGCGGCAACTCGATTCCAAGGCGCGCTGCCACGTGCTCGACCGCCTCGGGAAAGGTGAAGCGCTCGGTCAGCGTCAGGAACTTGAAGATGTCCCCGCCGGTGCCGCAGCCGAAGCAATAGAAGAGCCCCTTGTCGCGATCGACGTGAAATGACGGCGTCTTCTCGCGATGAAACGGACAAAGGCCCTTGTAGCTCTTACCCGCCAGTTTCAGCGGAGTGACTTGGCCGACAAAATCGACGATGTCCGCCGAGCGGCGAACCTGATCGATGATCGAATCGTTGAGGTCTATGAGTGCCATGGTGGCTGCTACGTCATCTTGAGCGGCGTAGACGGCGAAGGATCTGCTTGCGAGAATCGAGGCTCTTGCCAAGGAGATCCTTCGCCGCGCTCCACCCCTTCGGGGTTTCGCCGGCTCAGGATGACACGTGCGCTTCGTTCCTTCCGTGAATCCACTTCTGCTTTCTGCCTTTCGATTACTCTAAGAGAGCGATCGTCGCCCCATCGCCGCCTTCGTTCTCGTCGCCGGGCCGCCACGACTTGACGGCAGGGTGTTTTCGCAGGTACTCGCGAACGGCCTTGCGCAGCGTTCCGGTGCCGAAGCCGTGAATGATCCGAACAGCGCCTCGACCCTCGAGAAGCGCGCGATCGAGGAAACGGTCCGACTCGTCGAGAGCTTCATCGACCCGCTGCCCGATGAGATTCAACTCCGCGGTCACGGGAGGCTGGATGTCGGACGCCGACGCGCATGGGGCGTTGCGCCGTCCCTTCGATCTGTCTGGTGAGCGCGCGGGCGATTCGGCGACTGGGACGAGGTCGCGGAGATCGACGGACATCTTCCGGCCCGACACTGAAAGATCAGCCTTCGATCCGCTGATCGAAAGCACTTGGCCGGTCACCTTGAATTTGCGGTGCTCGACGCGGTCTCCGACGCGAACCACGTGCACTTCGACCGGCGCGAATTCCATCGCCCGTTCGATCGGCTTCGTCAGAGTCTCGATCACGTCCTTCGGATTCACGCTGACTCGTGCCGATCGGTCGAGCTCGCGGAGATGTTTGATCTCGGCCTGAAGCTGGCGGAAGACGTCATCCTTGAGCCGTTCCAGCTCTTCGCGATACGACGTCCCGAGGCGCGATCGTTCCTTTTCGAGTTGGGCCATCCGTTCCGCGAGGGCATGCTGCTCTGTCTCCAGAGATCGGCGCACCCCCCGGAGCTCGTCCTGTTCCGCGAGGAGTTGCGACATGCGCTTCTGCATCTCGGCGAGAAGGCGATCGGTCTCACCGAACCGGTCGCCGAGGCGCTCGCGGGCGCGGACGATGACCGAGGAGGGGAGGCCGATGATGGTGGCCACCTCGATGGCCCGGCTGCGGCCTGGGATGCCATTGATCATCCGATAAGTAGGCTTCCCCGTCGCGGAGTCGAACTCCATCGATGCGTTTGCGATGCGGCCGTCATCGACCGCGAAGGTCTTGAGCGCCGAGAGATGCGTGGTCACGATGAGCAGCGTGCCGACGCCGAGGAGGTGCTCGATGACCGCGGCAGCGATCGCGGCGCCTTCCTCCGGATCCGTGCCCGAGCCGAGCTCGTCGAGCAGGGCGATCGATCGCTCAGTCGATCGCTCCAGCACTCGCTTGAGCCGAACCAGATATCCTGAGAATGTGGAGAGGTGCTCGAGCACGCTCTGATCGTCGCCGACGAGAACATGAAAGGCGTCGACGACCGGCAGCACGGTGCCCTCGGCCGCGGGTATGGGCAATCCGCTCAGGCCCATCGCACAGAGCAGGCCCGCGGTCTTCAGCGCCACCGTCTTCCCGCCCGCGTTCGGTCCGCTGATTGCGAGCGCCGGCGATTCGCGGTCGAGGCGCACACTGATCGGCACGACCGTGCGGTCCGACTCGGATTCGCCAAATGCCGCGGCGCGCGCCTGCGCGAGACGCTCATCGAGCAGAGGATGGCGGCCGTCGAGGATGTGCATCTGGCGATCGGTGCTGAATCGCGGACGCGAGCCATCGATGATGTCGTGAAAGACGGCGCAAGCCTGGATGGCATCGATCTGTCCCGCTGTGCCTGTCGCTTCCAGGATTCGTGGCGCGTCGTCGAGCAGGAGCTGGGCGATGAAGCGGGTGATCCGCGCGATCTCCTCCTGCTCCTGGATGAGGAGGTCGGCGAGATCATTGTTCGCCTCCACGACACCGAGGGGCTCGATGAAGAATGATGCGCCCGAGCCGGAGCGCTCGTGGAGAATCCCGGGGACGGCGTTGCGATGATCGCTCCGCACCGGGATGCAGTAGCGCTCGCCGCGGATCACGATCAACGGTTCCTGGATCGCGTCAGCGGCGCGGTTCATGACGTCGCTGAGGCTCCGCTGGATCGCGCTCCGCTTCGCCTGGACGCGCGTTCGAATCGATCGCAATTCGGCGGATGCTTCCTCGCGGAGCTTTCCTTCCTTCGTGAAATAGCGGCCGGTCTTGCCGAGAAGATCGCCGAGGTCCGGGATTCCGGTCGAGATGGCCTTCAGCCGTGGGTAGTCCTCGCTGCGTTGGAACGTCTCACGGATGGCCTGCGTGGCGCGGCTGGCGCGAACGACCTGCCACGAATCATCGAGCTCGAGAACGGTCTCTCGCGAAAAGAGAGGAGCGACGTCGGTGAGGCCGGCAAGCGGAAGAAGGCCCTCGCGGTGATAGAAGCGCACCATCTCGCCGAGGTCTGCCTGCGCCGATTCACACGCAGCGAGCGTGGTCGCGGGGCGGCGATCGAGAACGGCCTGCTTTCCGAGCGAGCTCTTGGCCTCGAGGGCAACAAGGGTGAGAACGCGATCGAGCTCGAGCTCGGTTGTGCCATTGCCGAACGGGGTAGTGGTTGGATTCACGATGCAAGCTGGGGAAGGCGGCAGGGCCGGTTGGTATTCCGAAAAAGCCTGTGAAAACAAATCGGCAACCCGGCCAGGGTTCCCGATTCGAATTGGTTCCTGTGATCTCCGGTGTTGCTCAGTATCCTGTGCG
>DASQGS010000140.1:0-3016 GCA_035632455.1 Thermoanaerobaculia bacterium
AATCGCAACGCGAGTCACGACGCCGCCCGCCGAGTTGTGAGAGTCCGCATGAGCCGAGTGGCAGCGGTTATACCATGCGCCATATCAGCGCCAGGCGTCGAACTCGGGCGGGAGTAAGGCGAGGATCTCCAGCGCGGTCATCCCGTAGAGGTCGTAGTTGAGATCGAGCTGCTGGATCACGCTGACAACCCGTGCATCGATGCCGCGATTGTAGTCCCACAACGATCGCCGGCATTATGATTATGGTAGGCGCGCACGGCTGCCAAGCAAGAAACCAAGGCTCGCGTTGGATGCGGGATGTCCTTCGCGAACATCCTGCCAAGTGCCGCCGCACTTGCAAAGTGCGGCCACGGGTCGCTGGTTCCGGCTTAGTACAGGTTGATCGACTTCTTGGTCTTGTCGCGGCGGCCCTGCTCCTTGGCGTTGTACTCGTCGACGCAACTGTCCTTGTCGACCATGACGCAGCCGAGGTAGTCGGTGATCTCCATGATGCACCCGCGGATGGCCTTGCCGACCGGGGTCTTCTCGTAGTTCGAGAGGTGGCCGCCCCATCCGCCGCGATAGACGCTCACGCCGACGCCGCCGCCCGTGGACCGGGCCTCGACCGTACGCGTGAACTCGACCTCGCCGGTGGTCGTATTGACGACGCGGAGGTCAATGGCCATGTAGGCCTCCTCCTGCTTCCCGCCGACGCCGATGCCGTGGAAGCTCAGGCCGCCGCCGGTCTCTCTCGTCTTCGAATCGAAGGCCGACACGGTGGCGATGACGATGTACTGCGCGCCGGTGATCTTGCCGATCTTCGCGCCGGTCGACCTGCTGATCCGGCCCGAGGCGGCGAGATCCTGTTCGTCGAGAATGGCGCCGATCTTCTGGCGCTCGACGACCTTGAACTTGCCGGTCGACGACAACTCGTTGGTGAGCATGCCGGCCAAGTCGCGAGCGACGTCGGACGACCACCACGACGCCGAGGTCTCGTTCTTGAACTCGTTCACGGCAAGAATCGGCTTGCCACCCTTGTCTCCGGCGAAGACGGCGGAGACGAGAAAGAGAACTGCGATTGATACGAGGAGAGTTTTTCGCATGTATGCCCCCTGTTTTTGGAACAGTCTACAGGAGGTCTGCCCTCGCCGCGTAATCCCACTCACGTTTTCTGGAAGGCAGAAAGTAGAAAGCAGAAGGCAGAAGTGGTCTGGCGCGAGTCGGTCATTCTGAGGCGGTTAAGGATGACGTGGGGCCCGTCCCTTTTCGATTGATTCAACGATTGGGATGCTGAAGATCAGCCCCTCCCGCAGCTTCGCCGGATCGGCCGGGCCTTTGTCGAACTTGTTTCCCTGGCTTGCGCCGACGAAGTAGTAGGTGTTGCCGGCCATCTTGCCGATGGTCGGCTCATCGATGAGCGGGTGATTCATCTCCAGGATCGTCGTTCGCGTCACGGTGAGGCCGTCGGCCGCAAGGTCGAGACGGACGATGCGATTGGGCTCGATCCCGTTCTGCACGGCGATGAGAGCGTTGCCGCTGCGGGTCAGGCCGTCCATGCCCATGGTCTGGAAGTCGGACGGCATGGTCAGCGGCGTGACTTTGCCGGTTCGGACGTCGACGGCGCGGATCGGGCCGCCGTAGTCGGCGACGTAGAGGCGCGATTCGTCCGCCGACAGCGCGGAGCCCTGCGGCGAGCGGATGGTGCCGTGCGCGACGAGAGTGTCGAGCTTCTCGCTGCCCGCAGCGAGGCGCAGAATCGAGCCGGTGGAATCGGAGACGTAGACCGTGCCATCCATGGCGACGGTCAGGTCGTCACAGAACACCTCGGCGCTGTCGGGTGCGATCCGCTTCACCAGCGCGCCGCTTGTGAGGTCGAACCCGAGGAGCGTACCCGCGCTCTTGTCGCCCTCATGGAAGCCTTCCCATCGCGGCGAGACGGTGCTGCATCCCCACAGGATCTTGCGCTTCGCATCGATGCCGAGGCCGCTGAGACCGTGCACTCCTTCGAGCCCCGATTTCACAAAATCGCTAGCCTGCCCGCGGCGATCGATGCGAATGATCTTGCCTTTCCGCACGCTGCTCACGAAGAAGGCGTTGTTTTCGGGATCGTAGGCAAGCCCCTCGGTGATCAGCCCTTTCTCGGGAATGTGGAACGCCACGTCGGCGCCTGCGATGCGCCCGCTGCGGAGGAGGTTGATCTGCGTCGCCAGCGCGGCGAAGCGAGGGTCCTCACGGATGGCGTTGAAATCAGCGTTGCGGGTATCGAAGGCGACGCTCATCACGACGAGTCGTTTCATCACCGCAAGCGCCTCGTCAGGCTGCGCGTTCAATGAATAGGCGCCGACGAGCTTGACCAGGATGCTCGGATGCCCGGGCCGCAGCGCATCCATCTTCGTAAGCGCGTCAAGGTAGCGGCGATAGTCCTTCGCCTTGTAGGCCGCGAACGCATCATGGTTGAGTTGATCGAATGCCGGTTGCGCGACAGCGGCTGTGGCGAGGAACAGGCCGAGGAGCAGAGCGATCACGCAGCGATGCATGGAGGACCTCCGCGAAAGATCATAGCGGAGAGGCGGCGCGAGGGGGTGTTGCGATGAGGTGACGAGGAGAGAAGACGAATGTTGAATGTTAAATGTTAAATGTTGAATGTTAAATGTTGAATTGTTGAATGTTAAATGTTGAATTGTTGAATTGTTGAATTGTTGAATGCTAAATAATCAGTACTAAATGATCGTGTATATCGCGTATCAATTCAACATTCAACATTCAACATTTTCATTCACTCCGGGCCAGGACGAACAGCGTTACGTCGTCGATCGCTCTCTTTCCACTGAACGTCTCGGCGGCCTCCAGAATGTTCTCGAGCGGCGTCTCCGGCCCGCCGTTCCGGAGAATGGCCAGCAATCGCCGTTGTCCGAACGCTTCGCCGCTTTCGTTCTCTGCTTCGATCAGGCCATCGGTGTAGAGCACGAGCCGGGCGCTGGGGCCGAGGTGGATGGTCTGCTGCCGCCACCTGGGAGACGGTGCGATGCCAATGATC
>DASQGS010000141.1:0-3748 GCA_035632455.1 Thermoanaerobaculia bacterium
GTCTGCTCGCAGCGCTAGCGCTCGTCGCCGCGCCGCTTTTCGCCAAACCTCTTCAAGTGCCGGTTGTCTACTACCGGTTGCCGAACGGCCTGCGGGTCATCATCTCCGAGGATCACCTCGCGCCGACCGTGACTGTGGCCGTCTACTACGGCGTCGGCTTTCGCGTCGAGCCGAAGGGCTTGACCGGATTCGCCCATCTCTTCGAGCACATGATGTTTCAGGGCTCGGCGAACGTGAAGAAGTTCGAGCACGCGAAGATCGTGGAGGCCAACGGCGGTCAGCTCAACGGATCGACGCGCCTCGACTTCACGAATTTCTACGAGACCCTGCCGAGCGATCGCGTGGAGACCGCGCTCTGGCTAGAGTCGGACCGCATGCGCTCGCTCGACGTCAGCGAGGAGAATCTCAAGAACCAGCAGAACGTGGTCAGCGAAGAGGTGCGCAACAACGTGCTGAATCAGCCATACGCGGCCTTCGAGTGGCTCGATCTCTGGCAGAACGCCAACGAGAACTGGTTCAACGCCCACAATTTCTACGGCGACCTGCGCGACCTCGAGGCAGCGAAGCTCGATGATGTCCGCAAGTTCTTCCATACCTACTACGCACCGAACAACGCCGCGCTCGTCGTCGCCGGCGACGTCGAGGCCGAGGCCGTGAGGGGAATGGTGGCGAAGTATTTCTCCGACATCCCGCTGCAGTCCGTCCCCGAGCGCCCCGACATCAGCGAGGGCAGGCAGACCAAAGAAAAGCGGATCAACCAGACGGACAAGCTGGCCAACGTTCCGGCCCTCGCGTTCGGCTATCACCTGCCGCGCCAGGATTCCAACGATTACCCGGCGATGGTGCTGCTCAATCTCATCCTGCAGGGCGACGACAGCTCGCGCTTCTTCCGCCGCATGATCAAGGAGAAGGCGATCTGCGTCGATTGGCAGGGCGGCATCAACCTCGGCCTCGGGAATGAGTTCGACTACGACGGCCCGATGCTCATGACGTCGCGAACGACATACAAGCCCGATCACAAGGCCGCGGAGATTCTCGACGAGGTCGATGCCATCACGAAGGACGTCCGGGAGCACGGCGTCTCAGCGAAGGAGTTGGCCGACGCGAAGGTGCGCTTCCGCTCGAACTATTTCGATCAGCTCGAGACGACGTTCGGCAAGGCGAATCTGCTGGCCTCGTTTGCGCTGTTCGAGGACGATCCCGGCCGCATCAATAAGGTGATCGATCAATACGAAGGCGTGACGCTCGATCAGGTCCAGGCCGCGGCCCGGACCTACATGGTGACCTCGAACCGGACTGCGATCGACCGCGTGCCCGAAAAAGGCCCCGCGAAGAGCGAGAAAGGGGAGAAGTGATGAACCGCCGGATGATCTCGATTCTCGCCAGCGCCGTCGCGTTCGCATTGGCGGCCGGCTCGTTGCTCGCCGAGCAGAAGACGCCGCCGCCGCCCGCCGCCGCGCGCGCCATCCAATGGCCGAAGATCACCGAGAAAAAGCTCGAGAACGGCCTGACGGTGGTTCTCGTCCCCCTGCCGAGCGTGCCGAAGATCGCCGCCGACCTGACGTTCCTCACCGGACGCGGCACCGACGCCCGCGAGCATCCGGGATTGGCGCAGCTCGCGGCGCGCGTTCTTCCCGAGGGCACCGCGACGCGATCGAGCAAAGCCATCCAGGAAGAGCTGCGTTCAATCGGCGGCTCGCTCGCTTCGTCGACCGATGCCGATCGCACGACGCTCTCATCGTCGGCTCTGTCCGAGTTCTCGCCGAAGTTGCTGGCACTGCTCAGCGACGTCGCGCAGCACGCATCGTTCCCGAAGGATGAGGTCGATCTGGCGAAGTCGGCGATGCAGCAGGAGGTCGAGGAGAATCACGCCAATCCTGATTTCCTGGCCGACGAGCGGATCGAGAAGGCGATCTTCGGATCGCACTCCTACGGCTTCGTCGCCGCGGATCCGAAGGCCATCGGCGCGATCACGCGCGAGCAACTCCGCCAATTCGCGGCCGCGCGCTATCGGCCAAACGGAGCGCACTTGATCATCGTCGGCGATCTCGAGCCGGAGTCGATGCTGGCCGAGGTGCGGAAGGCCTTCGGCTCCTGGGCGCGCGGGCAGCTTCCCGCCGATGCCCCGCCGCCGTCGATGAAGCGCGAGAAGCGCCAGATCTACTTCATCGACCGGCCGGGCTCCGTGCAATCGACGATTCTCATCGGCAATGCCGCGCCGGCGCGGAAGAGTCCCGACTACCTCACGCTGCGCACCGCGAACGTGATCTACGGCGGCGCCTTCTACTCGCGGCTCACCCGGAACATCCGCGAATCGAAGGGCTACACGTACTCGCCGTTCAGCACCGGCGATCTCCGCCGCCTCGGCGGAGCGTTTTTCGCCGGCGCCTCGGTGCGCAACGAGGTCACGGGCCCGACGATCCTGGAGATGCTCTACGAACTCGACCGCATGCGCGTGACCGCGGTGACCCCCGAGGAGCTCGAGAGCGCCAAGAACTACAGCATCGGCGCCATGGCTGTGGAACTGGAAAGCCAGAGCGGGCTCGCCGTGCGGATCGACACGATCTACACCTTCGGCCTGCCGCGCGACTTCCTCGAGACCTTCCGCGCGAAAATCAACGCCATCACCGCCGCGGACATCGAGAAATCAGCAGCGAAGTATTTCGACACCTACCGCGCGGCCATCGTGATCGTCGGCGACTGGTCGCAGGTCAAAGACCAGGTCACGCCGTTCGGAGATGTGACGGTGACGAAGGCGAAGGCGGAAGAGAAGAAAGAGTAGGTGCGATTGATCAAACCAACGAAAAGCCCTCTCCCGCCGGGAGAGGGTTCTTGCTGCGCTCCTTTCATGATTCGCCGAATCGCATCGCCTCGACAATTACATCCGCAAATCGCCTCGGCGCGTTGACATCCCAACCGAGGAAGAGCGCGGGCTCGATCAACTCCAGCTCCATCAGGTGAAAGATGCCGTCGATCTCGACGCCGTCGACGCGGGCGTAAAGCGCAGCAGCGTCGTTGGCGGCGACAACAGCGCGGGCCTGGTCGATCAGCGTTTCGTCCGGCGTCAGCGCCTCGGCCGTTCCCCCGAAGTCGTTCTGCACACGGAAATCGCCGGGGCGCGGGCGCTTGAGAACCGCGTGGCTGTACGCGCCGGCGAAGAAGACAAACGACCATTCGCCGCAGTTGGCCAACTCTTCGACGAACGGCTGAACCAGGACGTCCGACACGCCGAGAAGCCTGTCGAGGTCGCGTTGCGCGGCATGCGCCTCCGCCGCCGGAACCACGATCGTCTCGAACGCCGTGGCCGAGATCGCAGGCTTCACGACAACGCGACTCCAGTCGTTTCGCGCGAATAGCTCAGGAAGAGCCACACTGGCACCGCGCGCGATCAGCTCGGTCGGCACGATCGGGACTCCGCGGTCGCGCAATTCGAGCAGATAGCCCTTGTGCATGTTGCGAGCGATGACTTGCGGGCGATTCCGGAGCGGGGCGCCCTCCGCCTCCATGCGTGCGATCCACCGTGCGAACTCGTCCGGCCGCAAGTGGTAGTCCCACGTCGAGCGCAGAACGACGAGATCGAATGCGCGCCAATCGAATCGCGGATCGTCCCAGACCACAGCACGCACCGCGATGCCACGGCGCGCCAGCTCGATGGCCAGCAGCCGATCGTCGGCAGTCAGCGCGGTCAGGCCGGACCAGGTAACGAGTGCGACGGATCGTGTCATCCTGAGGCGGCGGAACCCCGAAG
>DASQGS010000142.1:0-15343 GCA_035632455.1 Thermoanaerobaculia bacterium
GGGTTTCATCCAATATGGACGCTTCATGGGTGTCAAGCTCAAAGCGGGTACCCAGCCTCATCGAGCTCTTCTAGGGCGCACACTCATTCAGGGGATGATCCTGGTCTATGACGGACGAGACGGTTCAGTCCGGCTTGCTGTCTAGAGCGCCATGACCTACGACGATTTCTTCTCCGCCGACGCGCACCAGATGCGGCCCTCGGCGATTCGTGCGTTTGCGAAGCTCATCAACGATCCGCGAATCATCTCCTTCGCCGGCGGCGTGCCGAGTCCGGAGACCTTTCCATCCGAGGAGCTCGCGGCCATCGCCGGCAGCGTCATCCGCGAGCGCAACACCGTGGCGCTGCAGTACGGACCGACGCGGGGATTGCCGCGCCTCTGCGGCTTCATCGCCGGCTTTTGCGCATCGCGCGGCATCGCGGCGACGGCCGGCGACGTGCTCGTCACAACCGGATCGCAGCAAGCGCTCGATCTCATCGCTCACACGCTGCTCGATCCTGGCGACGTGATCCTGGTGGAGTTGCCGACTTACATCGGCGGATCCGCGTCGTTCTTCGCCCGCAGCGCGACGCTGGAGGGAGTGGCCCAGGACGACGACGGCATCGTGCCGGAGTCGCTCGACGACGTGGCCACGCGTCTGCGCGCCGCCGGCCGGAGGGTCAAGCTGCTCTACACGATTCCGAATTTCCAGAATCCGTCGGGGCGGTTGATGACACCGGCGCGCCGCCGGGCCGTTCTCGCCCTCGCGGCGAAGCACGACTTCCTGATCATCGAGGACGACCCGTACGGCGAGCTGGTCTACGTCGACGGCGCCGATACGACAGCCATGAAATCGCAGGACGCCGAGGGGCGCGTTCTTTACCTCGGCACGTTCTCGAAAATCCTGGCGCCGGGGCTGCGCTGCGGCTGGATCATCGCCTCGCCGCCTCTGCTGGAAAAACTCGAGATCGCGAAGCAGGCCGCCGATCTCTGCTCCGGCATGCTCGACCAATCGATCGTCGACGAATTCTGCGCTTCGGGCGCGCTGCCGCCGCAAATCGAGAAAGTCCGCGCCTTCTACCGCGGCAAGCGCGGCGTTCTGCTAGCCGAGCTCGACCGGCGATTTCACGATCGAGCGCGATGGACTTCCGCGAGCGGCGGTCTGTTCACGTTCGTCACGCTCAACGTGGACATCGACACGGCGGCCCTCGTGCCACGCGCCGTCGAGCAAGGTGTCGCGTTCATCCCGGGAGCGCCGTTCTTCGTTGACGGCTCAGGCCGGAACACCATGCGTCTCACATTTGCCAAGGAGCCCGACGATCGGATCCGCGAAGGGATCGAGAGACTGTCGCGAGTGTTGGCGGAGGCGGGGGCGTGAGCCACGTCATCCTGAGCCGCGTAGACGGCGAAGGATCTTCTTGGCAATATCGTGGCCCTCGCAAGGGGATCCTTCGGCGCGCTTCACCCCTCCGGGGTTCCGCCGCCTCAGGATGACACTATCGATGAAAACGATTTCGCATCTCTTCGCTTCTCTCGCTTCAATAGCAATCCTCGCTTGCAGCAGCACCGCTCCTCCGCGTCCTGTGCCAGCGCCCGTACAGCGGCCGCCGCAACCGCAATCTCAAATTCCACCGCAGCCTGTGCGCCAGGCCAATGCTCTGACTTCCATCCCCTCGGTGGGGCGGTCGATCGTGCCGCCGCGCATTCGCGTCGGGCTTCTGAGCGATCAGACCAGCATCAACTTCCCGCGCGTCGAGGGCGGCTACTATCTCGCCGGCGAGCAGGGCGCGTACACGTTGCGCAGGGGTTTCACGGCCACTGCTCCGCTCGCTTCGGCGACGATTCACTATGCGGTGCAGGCCGGCGCCATCTCCGACAAGGCCAGCGCCGAGGCATTCGCCGAGAAGATCCGCGGCGATCTCGCGGTGCGGGTCGACAGCGTGTTCGATCCCGCGGTCGGGCTCAATCGCGTGCTAGCGGGTGACTTCGCCACGGCTGCGCCGGCGAGTCTGCTGCGCGAGCAACTCGTGGCTCGCGGGTATGGCAAGGACATGCTCATCGTGCGCCGGCCGAGCGATCAGACGTTCGCCATGGAGATGGCCATCGTCGATGATGAGAACGAGCGCTTCACGATCGCCGGACAATCGCTCCTGATCGTGCCGATGACGAGCGACACCATCACCATCGGCACGAAACCGTATCGGACCGCCGCGCGGCTCTTCATCAATTCGCGCGGTCTGCTCAACGTCATCAACGAGCTCAACCTCGAGGACTACCTCCGCGGCGTGATTCCTGCGGAGATGGGCTCAAAGATCTACGACGAGCTCGAGGCGCTGAAGGCGCAGGCCCTCGCGGCGCGAACGTATGCGGTCCGGAACCTCGGGCAATACGCCGCCGAGGGCTACGACATCTGCCCTGGCCCGGCGTGCCAGGCCTACAACGGCTTCGCCGGCGAGGAGGCACTGACCGACCAGGCCGTGCGCGAGACGGCTGGGAGAATCATCACTTATCAAGGGAAGCCGATCGACGCGCTCTACACCGCGACGTGCGGCGGCGAGACCTCCGACGTCGGGACGATGTTTCCCGGCCGGAGCGAGCCGTACCTCAAGCGCGTTCGGGACGTCGAGCTGGAGATGACCTCGATCATCGGCGGCGCCGACAGCGGCATTCTCACCGAGTCACAGGTCAGCGCTCGGATTTTCGCGGCGATGGCGAAGCTCCCGGAGCAGCCGTCGGCGTGGAGCGCACGCGACGTCGAGCGTGCGGTCGAAGGGACGGCGCGTCTCGCCGGTCTGGCGCAGCAAGCGGTCGCGCCTCCGGCGTCGAGCAGGCGCGGCGACGTGCTTGCGTATCTCGATCGCGTCTTATCTCTGGCGAGCCACGCGGACGCGCTGATGCTTCCGGAAGACCGGCAATATTTCTTTCCGCAGACGCGGGTCAGCACCGGCGCGCCGTACGCCGCCGCGGCATTTCTGATCAAGTGGGGAATCCTGCCGGCGCAGGACGTCGATCGCATCGACATGAGCGCAGCCATGCCACGCGAGGAGCTCTACGCGCTTCTAGGTTCATGGCTTCGCAAACACGAGGTCGTCCGCGAGATCGCCGGCAAGATCGCGAAGGTGGACGGCCGCACCATCACATTGAAGGCCGACGGAAGGAACACGACCTACTCGCTCCCCGAAGGAATCCCGCTCTACCGCAAGCTCGGCGACCGCGCGCAGGAGTACGCGAGCCTGCCGGTGATGATCGGCGATCGCGCGTTGCTGATGCAGGATGCGCGGCACGTGCCGGTCGCGCTGATCGTCACCGCGAACTTCGACGGCGCCTCGTTCGATCGCACGTCGAGCTTCTCAAACTGGACGCGCAGCTACCGCTCCGACGAGCTCGTCGCGTCGATCAACAAGAGGAATCCGATCAAACAGCTCGTCGCGCTGGAGCCGCTCGGCACGGACGAATCGAAGCGAATCACGGAGCTCCGCGTCACCGCCGAGGGAGGCCGCACGTTCGTGCTCAAAGGCTTGCCGATCCGATGGTCGCTCAACGTGCCGGACAATCTCTTCGTGATCGAAAGGAGCGTCGATCCCGACGGCATGCCGCGCTACACGTTCTTCGGCAAGGGCTGGGGCCACGGCGTCGGCTTCTGCCAGGTTGGGGCGTATGGCATGGCCTTCCGGGGGTGGACGGCGGAGAGGATCATCAAGTATTTCTACACGGGGGTTGAGGTGGAGGGGATGCTACGCCAATGAAACAGTTCGCGGTCTGCGTTCGGAACGAAGGCTACCCAGCCTCGCTCGAGCTTCGAAAGCTCTACCCGATCTTGAAAGACTCCTTCGCCAAGGAGCACGACCTTATCCGCGTTGTAGACGAGAGTGGCGAAGATTACTTGTATCCCGCGGGATATTTCGTTCCGGTGGAGTTGCCAGTGGAGCTGCGCAACAGGCTTT
Organism: Thermoanaerobaculia bacterium; assembly: GCA_035632455.1. Lineage (GTDB taxonomy): Bacteria > Acidobacteriota > Thermoanaerobaculia > Gp7-AA8 > Gp7-AA8 > DASQGS01. The sequence continues at coordinate 3,924 of DASQGS010000142.1, forward strand.
GCAAGATTGTCTAGACATGCCTGATGCGCGCAGTCCCTGTCCTCGCTTCGCACCCGGGATGTGCTATCATCACTACAATATGCCCAAGCGAGCTAATAAGGCTGCGACGTTGCGCACCCGCGAGCAGATTAAACAGGAGGTGCCGCGTCTGTACGATCTCTTCTGGCATGAATGCGACACCGGCAGATACTTCGACTTTCCACTGCACCAGCTTTCGCGCAAGACACTCCGACCACTAGATGAGCTGTTGATCAGCGGGTCAAAGACCGTAAGGTTTTCGTACAGCGATTTCATTGAGCAATCGGCAATGGCTTTGGCAGCCAATGCACTTGCCGATACGCTTTCGAATGAGGGTTTTGCAAATTACTTTCGGTTTCACATTCGAAACCGCGATGTAGGAACGGCAATTCGATCGTTCTTTCGTTTCCTCGATCAGACGACTTTCCACTTGTACGAACATAGCGATCGAAAGCTATTGCCAAAGGTGTCTCCGCGGCAGGTGGACTTCGGAAAGCTCGAGACGTGTTTCACAAAAGGAGTTCCCAAGGCGGCCGCGAGAGTTACGGTCGCAGCAAAGGCATTTCTTCAAGCCGCAAAGCAGAGTATTCCGGCAGCGGCTTGGAAACTACTGCGCGACTTTCGCAACACGGACACACACCGCTATGTCGTGGGGATTGATCACATCTCTTATGGGTTTTCACGTGATGACGGCGACGTGCGACTTCACAGGCAAGGCCGCTTGATGACGATTGGTGATCCAGATTGCAAATCCAGGTCCTACTCGTTGTACGGGCAACCGGACATCGACTTCGCTACGATGGAACGCTTCCTACGAGCCTGTATGACAAACGCGAAAGCGATCATGATTGATCTGGGGCGGCGTCGGTTGCTCGTGTCTGAGACCTGAACGCGTTGGGGGTCTTCCTGCGCGGTGGGTCACAGACGGGCCAACCCACTAAGTAAGTAACCTAAGGTTTCGAACACCCGACCAAACTCTACGGCTCGCTCCCCAGAATCAGCGTCGCCAGCGCGATCAGCACCCGCCGGTCGAGCGATGTCGTCGACTCCGTGCTCAGTTCCAGAACATCGACGGCACTGTTCCCGGCGGGGCGGCGGCGGATCACGCCTGCCAGCCGGCCCATGACCTCGATGCGGAAGTCGGACTCGAATCGACGCGCGAACTTGCCGAGGACCTTTCGGACCAGGGCGCGGGAGAGCGATTCCTCGATGGCTTGGCCGAGTCGGGCGTTGGTATCGGCGTCGAGGATGACCCAGCGGTTCCGTCCAAGCCGCGAGAGGAGCGACCTGCGGAAGCGCGCCAACCGCCGGCCGTCGGCGCCGGCCACGGAGAACGTGACCGATGGGACGCTGTGCGACTGCTGCGCGATCGCGATCGCCGGTGAGTCGCTGTCGAAGATCGTGACCGAGATCGACGGGATGATGTAGGTGATCAGGACGCAGAATCCAACGCTGAGGAGCAGCGCCGCCGCCGCCGGGAGCGGGCGTTTGTCATAGATCAGAAACGCGAACGCTCCGGCGCCGGTCACCGCGACGATGGCGCCGACGAGCGCGGCCACGATTCCGACGATGCTGGCGAATCCCTTGTACGTCAGCAGCGTCTGGCCGTCGTCGTCGCGGATCGTGGCGATCTCGCCGCCGGACGCGCCCGGCGTGAAGTGGTAACGGTTTCGGGTGAGCAGCGGGCTGAGAGGCGCGGCCACCGTGGCAAGCGGCCGGGGAGGCTGCGGTGAGCCCGCCTTCGCCTCGCGTGCCGGTGGAGGCGCCGGCGCGACAGCCGGTGGTGGCGGCGGATCCGGGAGCGGAATCTCGTTCGTGGCCGCGCCGCGCGGAGGGGCGGGCTGATCCTGAAGACCGAGTGCGCGCAATTCCGCGACATCCCGAGGCGGATCGGTCGTCGCCGTCGCCTCGAGTAACTCGGCGGCGGCCGCGGGCGTCAGTTCACTTTTTTTTTTAGTTCTTCCTCGGTGATCTTGTCGTGCGGGAGAGTCTCGACATTGAATCGATCGATGTTCGCCGGCTGCGGGTCAGGCGCGGGGACGGCCTGCGGCGGCGGAAAAACAGCCGGCTCGGCAGCGGCGCCGTCCGCCTCGGTCGGCAACTCCTCGGAGAATCGCCCGGTCGTGTTGCCGAGCCGCACCTGCGCGCCGTGGATCAGCGGCGCCACGCGCACTCTCTTGTTGTTCACGTAGCTACCGTTCGCGCTGGCCAGATCGTGCAGAACGAAAAAGCCGCGCTCGAAGGCGATCTCCGCGTGGTGCCGCGAGACCTTCGGATCGCGCAGGATGATGTCATTCCCCGGGTCCCGTCCCACCGTGAACGGGCGGTGGGTCTGGAGCCGATAGGTCTTCTCCGACCCGTCCAGCGCGACGAACACCAGCTTGGCCATGCAGTGCGGAATTCTACCCGATGTCTTGGTCCCCGGCCGGCCAGCCCTTAGAATCGCGGAATGCGTGCCGGCTGGAACGAGTACTTCATGGGAATCGCGCATCAGGCGGCCACCCGGTCGACCTGTCCGCGCAAGCATGTTGGGGCAGTGATCGTCCGCGACCGCACCGTGCTCTCGACCGGATACAACGGATCGATCCGCGGTCTGCCGCACTGCGACGAAGTCGGTTGCATCATGGAGGACGGCCACTGCATCACGACCGTACACGCTGAGGCGAACGCGATTTTGCAGGCGGCGAAGAATGGCGTGTCGATCGAGGGCAGTGAGCTGTACACGACGGCCTCGCCCTGCTGGAACTGCTTCAAGCTGATCGCCAACGCGGGCATCAAGCGGATCTACTTCGGCGAGTTCTATCGCGACGAGCGATCGCGCGACGTGGCTTCGCAGGTCGGCATCGAGCTGATCGATCTTCGGATGCCTTCGCCGGCCGCGCCGGCCTGATCGCGAGCTGAGCCTTGATCGTCCTCGCCGCCGACACCTCGCTCCCGCTGCTCTCCGTAGCCATCCTCCGCGAGCGCCTCGTGATCGGCGCCATGTCGTTGGAAGGAAAGTCGTCGCGCAACGAGAAGCTGCTCCCTGCAATCGACTGGCTGCTGACGGAATCGGGCATCGAGCGGAGGGAGATCGATCTCTTCGCCGCGACCCGAGGTCCGGGATCGTTTACCGGCGTCCGCATTGGACTGGCGACGATCCAGGGACTCGCGCTCGCCCTCGGGAAGCCTGTGTGCTCGATGTCAACGCACGAGGCCATCGCCCTCGGCGACGAGATCGCGTCAACGGCAGGACGCATGGTGGTCCATGACGATGCCGGACGCGGCGAGCTGTATTTGTCGCAGTTCGATGGCGATCGCGAGATCGTCGGGCCACGTCTCGCGACGCAGGAGGATCTGGCCGCGCTCTCCGCCGCCTCGATTCGAGTACTATCGGCGGCAGAGGTCGTCCAGCACAGCAATGTGGCCGCAAGTTGCGCCCGACGGGCCCTCGCGATCTTCGAGGAGGGCGCGCTCGAGCGCTACTCCGATCCGACGCCGATCTACGTCCGCCTGGCGGAGGCGGAAGTGAAGCTGCAGCAGAAACGCAATGCCTGAAGGCATCACCATTCACCACGCGTCGGCGGCGGACGTCAACGACGTGCACCAGCTCGAGTGCGCGGCGTTTCCCTCGCCGTGGCGCCGCGAGTTCTTCGAGAGCGAAGTGCATGGGAGCGGCCGCTTCAACCTCGTCGTGCGCCGCCAGGGCAGGCTCATCGGATACTTGTTCGCGATGTGGTTCTTCGACGAGCTTCACATCAACAAGATCGCCGTCGACGAGCAGGAGCGCCGCAAGGGCATCGCGGATACGCTTATGGCCGAGTGCATCGCCTTCGCGAAGCGCAACCGTATCCGGCTGATGTCGCTCGAGGTGCGCGAATCCAACCGCGGCGCGCAGGCCTTCTACCGCCACCTCGACTTCACTCCCGCCTACGTCCGGCCGATGTATTACCCCGACGGCGAGGCGGCCGTGGTCATGACGAAAAATCTGTAGGGCAGAAGCAGAAAGCAGAAATGACGTTCTGTCGAGCGTGAGTTCTTGCGGGATCTAATCCGCGATGGCTTCCCCCCGTCGTGGCGGCAGCGCAGAGACAGCGCGCTTGGGAAACCGCATTTCTGCTTTCTGCCTTCTGCTTTCTGCCTTCACTCCTCGCGTATCGCTACGATTGGATCCAGCCGCGAGGCGATTCGGGAGGGATACCACGTGGCCACCACCGACAGCAGGACTGCGACGACGTTCACGCCGATCACGTCGGCCCGCTCGAGAGTAAACGGAAGGTAGTTGATGAAGTAGATGTCGGCCGGCAGCGGGATGAGATGGAAGCGATTGGCGGCCCAGGAGAATCCGAGGCCGCAGAGGTTGCCGAGAAAGGTGCCGGTGAGACCGATCATCAGCCCGACCTCGAGGAAGATGATGAGGACACTGCGCTCGGTTGCGCCGAGGGTGCGAAGCACGCCGACCTGGGGACGCTTCTCCATGATCAGCATGGACAGCGAGGAGATCAGGTTCAACGCGGCGACGAAGATGATCAGCGAGATCGTCACGAACATGACGATCTTCTCCAGCCGGAGCGCGAGAAACAACGGCCGGTTGATCTCCTTCCAAGTCTTGACGAGCACGCTCGGGAATCGCGCCGCGAGCATGCTCTGCACCTCCTCGGCACGATCGGCGTTGCCGTGCATCTCGATCGCCGTCGGCCTGCCGCCGGTGGCGAAGAGGCGCGATGCGGCCTCGTATGGCAGCCAGGCCTCCGTGGAGCGCTCATCCGATGCGACCGGAAGCAGCCGCACGATCCGGAACTTGCGCCACACCGGCACCGGACCGAACGGCGTCAGTTTGGTGCGCGGCGCGACGATGGTGATGGTGTCGCCGGCCGTCAGCCCCATCGACGCCGCAGCGTCTCGCGTGAGGAGGATCTCCGGCTCGTCCGGTGCCGCGGGCCACCGCCCCGCCAGATCGCCCTTCGGCTCGGCGCCCGGCTCGAACGAACGAATCCGAATCGGCCGTCCTCGTTTCTCGTTCTCGTTGGCGCCCCAGCCGATGCCGCCGATGATCGCACGCACGCTCGGCATCCCGGCCTGCTTAGCTACGTCCATGATCTCCGCGGCTTCGGCGATTGTGTTCCTGCCCGCCGGCTCGATGAGGATCTGCGGGCTCGACGCGATCAGCCGCGACTTGATCTGCCCCTGAAGGCCGGACAGGAGCGCGATCGAGATCAGCAGCGCCGCCACGCCGATGGCCAGCCCGAGCATGCTGATGAGCGACAGGAACGCCATGTGCCGCTCTTTTCGAGCCATCCAGAGATAACGGCGCGCGATGCGGATCTCGAGCATGGGAGGAGAAACTACCCCCGCGGTCTCATCAGCGGGAACAGGATCACGTCGCGGATGGAAGGTGAGTCCGTCAGGATCATCGCCAGGCGATCGATGCCGATTCCTTCGCCGCCGGTCGGCGGCATGCCGTACTCGAGAGCCCGGACGTAGTCGTCGTCGGCCTGATGCGCTTCGTCGTCGCCGCGGTCGCGCTCGCCCAACTGCTGCGCGAAGCGACGGGCCTGTTCGTCGGGATCGTTGAGCTCGGAAAATGCGTTCGCGATCTCCATCCCTCCCGCGAATAGCTCGAAGCGCTCGACGAAGCGTGGATCGTCCTTCCTCTGCTTCGAGAGCGGTGAGACCTCGACCGGGAAGTCGGTGATGAACGTCGGATGCACGAGATGCTCCTCGGCGATGGACTCGAACAGCTCCGCGATCAACTTCCCGTCGTTCATCTCGGCGACCTGCTGTTGAGGTGTGTCGGTCGTCCCCTCCGTCCCATCCGCCTTGACCGGATGATGCTCGCCGTGAGCGAGGACGAGCCTCACGAGCTCGTCGTGATTGCCGAGGGCGCTCGCATCGATCGCAACGCCCTTCTGTGCAGCGAAGTGAACGATCGCCTCCTTCATCGTGAAACGGGCGAACGGCCGCTTGAAACTGATCTCCATCCCTCGCCAGACAACGGCGTCGGTGTCCTTGATCGTCTGCACCAGCCCGCTGAGGAGCTCCTCGGTTTCCTGCATCAGCACTTCGTAGTCCGCGTACGCCTGATAGAACTCGAGCATTGTGAACTCGGGGTTCCATCGATAGCCGATCCCTTCGTTGCGGAAGTTGCGGTTCATTTCGTAGACCCGCTGCAGACCGCCGACAATGAGGCGCTTGAGGTAGAGCTCCGGGGCGATGCGTAGAAAGAGATCGATGTCGAGCGCATTGTGATGCGTGATGAACGGGCGCGCCGCGGCGCCGCCGGCGATCGGCTGCATCATCGGCGTCTCCACTTCGATGAACCCATGGCCGTCGAACCAGCCGCGGATGTACTTCACCATTCGCGCCCGAGTCTCGAAGGTTTCCTTGACCGAGTCGTTGACGATCAGGTCGACGTAACGCTGCCGGTAACGCTGCTCGAGGTCGGTCAGGCCGTGCCACTTGCTCGGCAACGGGCAAAGGGCCTTCGCCAGGAAATCGATCTTCTCCGTCTTGACCGACAGCTCGTTGGTCTTCGTCCGGAAGACGGTTCCTTCGATCGCGACCCAGTCGCCGGTGTCGAGGTTCTTGTAGAGCGACCACTCGCGCTCGGATAGCGCGTCTTTGCGGCAGTACGCCTGGATGCGCGCCGTCTTTTCGGAGAGAACCAGGAAGGCGGTCTTGCCGAACTCGCGGATGGCCATGATCCGCCCGGCGATCTTCACGCGAGTGACCTCGGCGCTCAGCTCGTCCGCGGATTTCTCGCCGGAGCGCGCTACGACCTCGGCGATCGTCGCGCCGGTCTCGGCTCGGGTCGGATAGGCGTCATATCCCAGCGCCACGATGCGGGCGAGCTTCTCGCGCCGAATGCGCATCAGCTCGTTCTCATCCTCCTCCGCTTCAGGAGGGATGGGGCTCTTCGTTTCTTCGGACAATCTTATCGCTCCAACTGAGCGGCTGGAGTCGCCGACGGCATCATCGTCAGCGGCTCGGGAAAGCGCGCGCTGGCTTGCGGAGAGCTCGGCGCCGGCGTGGGAGCGACGGTCGTGCTCGGAGGTGCCGGAGGTCGCGGAGCTACAGGTTGCGGAGCGGGCTGCGTGACAGGCGGCCGGGCTGCCGGAGCAACAATCGCCGGTGCGACTGGAACGGGAGCGGGGGCCGGAGCCGGAGCGGGTGCAGGAGCAGGCTGACTCGGGACGGGCGTCGCAGCGGCATCGGCGCTCCTGCCCCTGTATTCTGCCGGCGTCCCTTGAAACTGAAGGCTCTCCTGGACGTGCTGTTTCGGGTAGAGCTTGAGAACTGCGAGAGGGATGAGCTTCGAATCGAGGACGCGCGGATTGACCCGCACGTCGAGCAGCAGTTTGTTGATCGCAAAGGCCTTCGCGTAATAGTCGATCGCGCGATCGTCGTGGTGATACCTCTCCTCGAGCAATCCGAGCTGGAAGAGGGCGGCGGCGTGGCCCGGCTTGAAGTGAATGGTCCGGCTGAACGCGTGGTGCGCCAGCGGGTAATCGTTCTCAGCCGCACGGATCAGACCGAGGTTGTACCAAGCCGGGTAGAACTTCCGATCGGCGTCGAGGGCGCGCTCGAACTCGGTCGTGGCATCCTTCGGGAAACCCTTCTGAACCAGGAGGGCACCAAGATCGTTGTGCAACGTGGCGGAGCGAGGATTCTCTCGCAACGCGTCCACGGTTCGCTGGATCCTCTGGTCGAAGGCGTCGTTCGGCGAGAGATATCGAGAGTAGAACTGCGGCTTGTCGTACGGGTTGGACTTGTTCTGAAGGAGGGTGCAGCCCGCGAGGGCGAGCGTTGCGACGGTCGTCAAAAGAAGTTTTCTCATCATCATTCCTGGATCGGTTTTGCTTTGAGCTTCACTTTTCCGTCGATGGTCTCGACGCGAAACGCGACTGTACTGACGTTGTAGCGGGCCCGCACGATCTCCACCTGCTTGTCGACCATCGCGCTCAGTTGCTCCCGTGTCAGGTTCGGTGGACGGCCGAGCTTCTCATGCTCATCCCGGATCTGTTCATAGAGCCTGCCGATCGCCTCGCCGTTCGTTCCCGCGGCCACCCTTACATACGGATCGGACTGGCCCGAGGTCACGGCATGGTGCGGCATCGGCGCCGGGATCGGTGGCGGTTGCTTCTCGGGCGCCGGTTCGTTCATGGCCGCGGCCCGGCGTCGGAACTCGAGAGGTCCCTCCTCGCGCTCCCGCATCCGCCGCCCCCACATCTCGCGATACTGGTTGTATCGGGAGAGCAAGGTGTTGAATCGAAAGCGGCGGGCATTGTCGCGGATCTTCTTTTTCCCGAGCTCGTGGATGTAGGCCTCCATCTTGTGGCGCTCCATCATCGGAGGCACTTTGGAGATCCCGGCGAAGAACTGGTCATACTTGTTCTTCAGAAGGCGGAGGTTCTCCTCGAATTCGTCGAGCTCATCGTCGTTTTTCATTACCACGTCGCGTCTACAATACGCGATTTGGAAGCCGAAATATGCCTAAGTCCAAGGTTGGGGATGCTGATTCCCGCGAGGCCGTATCGACCGCTGCCTCCGGAGCGCTGCGGGCCATTCCATCGGTCGAGCGGATTCTTTCGTCCGAGACCGTAAAACCGCTGATCGCCGAGTACGGCCGCCCCGGCGTCAAGGCAGCGATCGCCGGACATCTCGACGCCTTGCGCGCGTCGCGAGAGCCATGGACCAATGCGGCCGGAGCCATCGCCCTCCGGGAGCGCCTCGCGCTCGCGAGCGGCTCGACCTTGCGCCGGGCGATCAACGCCACGGGCGTCATCATTCACACGAACCTCGGGCGATCGCCGATCGACGACGGCCTCTGGGCGGAGGCCTCCGAGATCGTCACTGGTTACTCGAACCTCGAGCTCGATCTCGAAAGCGGCGAGCGCGGCCGTCGCGACGAGCACCTCGCGGCCATCTGCCACTCGCTCTTCGGCTGCGAAGCCGCGCTTCTCGCGAACAACAACGCCGCGGCTACGTTGCTCCTCCTCGCAGCCGTCGCATCAAAAAAGGAAGTGCTCGTCTCCCGAGGCGAGCTCGTCGAGATCGGCGGCTCCTTCCGCGTCCCCGACGTCATCCAGCAAGGCGGCGCGAGACTCCGCGAGGTCGGTACGACGAACCGGACCCGAGCCAGAGACTACGCGGACGCGGCGTCGAGGAAGACTGCGGCAATCCTCCGCGTCCACCGCTCGAACTTCGAGATCGTCGGCTTCACCGAGACACCCACGATCGAAGAGCTCGTCGAGGTCGCGCACGCCCGCAAACTGCCGCTGCTTTTCGACGAGGGAAGCGGCCGGGTGGTCGATCTCGCAAAATACGGATTCTCGCCGCACGCCACGATCCGCGATCACATCGCGACCGGCGTCGACGTCCTCACCTGTTCCACCGACAAGCTGATCGGAGCGACGCAGGGCGGCCTGATCCTCGGACGCCGCGAGATCATCGAGCGCTGCCGCCGCCATCCGCTCATGCGCGCCCTTCGCGCCGGCAAGGAGAGCTACGCGATCATCGCCTCGACGCTGCGCGCGTTTCTCGCGGAGAAGCATGAGGAGCGGATCCCGATCTATCGCATGCTCGCCCTTTCGACCGACGAGCTCCGCGCCCGCGCCGCATCATTGGTCGATGGCACTAACTGCCGCTCTGTCGACGCCCGCTGCGTCCTAGGCGGCGGCACGACACCGACCGAGACGATTCCCTCGACCGCCGTCGAAGTGCCGGGCAACGCGAACGCTTATCATCAGCGTTTCCTGCACAACGATCCGCCGATCGTCGGGCGAATCGAGGACGACCGGTTTCTGTTCGACGTCAGGACGCTGCTGCCAGTGGATCTCGCCGACGTCAAAACTGCCCTGCAGAAACGCTGACAACGGCAAATGGCTCCGGTGGGATATCGTCCGCCCGATCGTTCGGGAAGCGGATGGTTTCGTTTCTGGGCGGCCGGGCGTCGAATGATCACTAATCCCGCGAGGAGCTCCCAATTGAAGAACGTCAAATTGATCGCCGTCGTTGTCGCCGCCATCCTCTGCGCACTGCCCGTCGCCGCGCAACGAACGACCGAAGATGCCCGAGTCGAGAAGAAGGCGCTGATCAGCGACCTGCTGAAGGTGATCGATTCGAAGCAGCTCACGCAGTCGATGATGGAGATGCTCACGTTGCGCATGATGGACGATGCCATGGAGAACAGCGGCTACCGGGCGTCGACGCCCGAGGCGAAGAAGGCCATGGAGGCCCAGGCCGCCCAACGCCAGAGGACGCGGTCGATGCTCGATCGTCTCTTTGCGCGGATCGACTACGTGAAGTACGACCAGGAAGTGTACGTCCCGATCTTCGAGAAGAACTTATATCTATGTCGTATCCGCCGATCACCAGCACTACCGGATCGTCAGCAAGGGCGCCGACAGGCGGATGGAATTCGGGAGCGACCAGATCGAAGGCAAGCCGGTGGTGCGCAAGAGCAAACGGCCTGAAGACGACCTGATCTACCAGGACGGCAGCTTCGTGCAGTCTCCTGCCTCAGCGAACCAGCCGTATTGACGCGGACACGTGGAAATCAGGCGGTAGGCTGACTCGGCGCCAGCGCGCCCGATTCGCTCGGCGCGCTGCCGTACAGCATCGCCTCGATCTGGGCTCGCGACTGCTCGGCGAGAGCGTCCTTGTGGCGCAAGCCAAGCCCGGCGGTCGCGATCGGCGTTCCCACCCGAATGGTCACTTTGCCCGGCGTGACGCGCCTCGCACCGACACGAAACACGTCGAATGTACCGGCCACGGCGATCGGCAGCAGCGGCAGCTCGCTCTTGAGCGCCAGGAGAAACGCACCTCGCTGAAAGGGGCGCATCTGCCATTCGCGCGAGCGGCCCTCCTCCGGAAAGATGACGATCGTGTTTCCCTTCCGGAGCCGCTGGGCCGCGAGATCGAACGACTTGACCGCCGTGCGCCGGTTCTTCCGGTCGATGGGAATGAAGCCGGCGCGTGCCATGGACCAGCCGAAGATCGGAATCTTGAACAGGGAGGCCTTGGCCATGAATCGAATCGGCAGCCGTACCGCCGTCAGAATGCAGGGGATGTCGAAATAGCTGTGATGATTCGAGACCAGGATGTAGCGCTCGTCGCGGCGGATGCCTTCGATGTTCTCGGCCGAGAGCTCGATTCCGGCTGCGGCGACGAAGGAGCGTGCCCAAAGGCGGATGAGCCAATCCATGAACCGGGTGAGCGAGCGGAAGGGCGCGATGATGATCACGGTGGTGGCGATCGGAATGGTCACCACGAACGCGACGAACAGAACCCACGCGTTCCGCAACATGGCGCGGGACGATAGCACAGGAAGCGTGGGCGAACATTGCATTGCATGTTCGGCCGGTGCCGCGATAGGAGCCTTCTTGTTTTCGCCTCGAAAGTCAAAAGCCGTCGCCGGCTGT
>DASQGS010000143.1:0-10322 GCA_035632455.1 Thermoanaerobaculia bacterium
GCCCTTGGCCGGATTCTGGGCGTTGGCTTTGAACAGAACCTTGTTTGCCGTGACGTCACGCAACTCAATCGATTCGGCGAACGGGTGGAGATGCATGGCCGCGAAGTGCAGCTTGGTGTCGAAGGGGAGGGACATGAACCATGTGACGTCGCTGTGGTTGACCTGCCTCCCCGGAGGCACAACCCAGTGACCTGTGAGGTGATGCCCTTGCGGGTCCGTGTAGTCGCCGGCCATGCCCGCCGCGTTCGGCGCGCGCGGGGCCATGAGGCAACTCATCCCATGCGCGCCGCCGGCATCCTTCACCGGCATGGCGGCCGAGGCGGTCATGCTCGCCGGCTCCTGTGGAATGAGCACCGTACCCGAGGCGCCGACGTTGATCAACGCCTTGAGCGGCTTCTGCAAATCGCGGTCGCGAACGTAGGTGAAGGTCACTCGATGACGGACCTTGATGTGTGGATTCTCGATGTTGTGATTGAGCACCTGTGTGTAGACGGTGAGCGGCTCGTTGGAAGCGATCGGGAACGCAAAGCCTTCAGGGAAGCGGGCGTCGAGCATTCCCTGCGAGAGAGTCATGAAGCGGGTCGAGACCCAGCGCGTCGCGCCGAAGAGCTTCTGATGTTTCACCGAATCGAGATCGACGTTGACGTGGCACATCAGCTCCGGAAGCTGCGGCGTCGATCCGTCCTCGCCGACCATCTCGGTGCGCACCCCCGTGATCCACAGCAGCTCGGGCTTCTCGCGGTCGCCGAGGTAGACCTTCTGGAAACTGCTCGGCCCTTCCATCGAGCGGTACTTCTTCTCGATCGAATAGACCGGAGAGAGCATCTCCTGGGTGCGGATGGGAGCGTCGAGAGCAAGGGATGGCAGCGCGGCCGCCAGAGCGGCGAGGAGGAAGAGGATTTGCTTCATAGAGTAAGGATAGCACCGGGCGCCTTGAACACGGTGACCACAGGCCGAAGCCCTGCCACAGGTCGCTGTCCGTTGCCGTTGACGTCGCCGTCGGCGTCGCTGTCCGTTTCCGTCGCCGTTGGCGTCGCCGTCGCCGGGCTTTGACTTTGATTCTACTGAGAGAACTGTGCTCTTCTCAACCATCCGGTCATACACGCGTCAAAGTCAAAGTCAAAACACGGCGACGCCGACGGCGACGCCAACGGCGACGGAAACGCAAGACGACGGCGACACCAACGGCACCGCTGACGAGGTTTGCCGTAGTTTCACAAGCAGATGGCTGCTAAATAGTGATACCATTCTTTCGAAAGGAGATCCACTCATGCGAAAAGCAGTCTTTTGTGCCCTTGTTGCCGTTGCGCTCGTCGTTGCCGGTCAGCTCCTGGCGGCCGACGCGAAGCCGGTCACGGTCAAGGGAGAAGTGGTTGACACGATGTGCTACGCCTCGATGGGCGCGCGCGGCGAGGGGCACGCCAAGTGCGCCATCGGTTGCGCCAAGAGAGGGATTCCGGTCGGCCTCGTCGAAGAGGGGAAGGCTGCAAAGATGTACATCCTCCTGCCGGGCAAGGACGACTCGCCGTTGCCTGAAGCCGTCACGCAGAAGATGGGCAAAGTCGTTACGGTGACCGGCAAGTCGTATGTGTCGGGAGGCAACAGCTTCCTCACTGTGGAGTCGGTGAAGTAGGAGTGCACAGACAGGAGTGTCTGTGCCACACGAACCTCCAAGATGAGCACAGACAGGAGTGTCTGGGCTCCGTGAGCCCAACATGATCGAGCATCTCCTCCCGGGCCTGGGCCATCTGCAAAACCTGCATCCGCTGGTGGTCCACTATCCGATCGCGTTCCTCGGCGGCGCCGCGGCGTTCTATGTCGCGGCGCTGCTCTCGCGAAACGAGCGTCTGGCCATCGCCGCGTTTTGGATGTTGCTTGCAGGGACCGCTGGCGCCCTGATCGCAATCGGCACCGGCCTCCGCGCATCGGAAGGGGTGATGGTGGCGAAGTCGGTCCGCGCTGCGCTGCTCGATCAGCACGAGACGCTGATGATCATCACGGGCTCGATGGCGTTCGCGCTGTCGGCGTGGGCCATCGTCGCCAGGCCGTTCCCGGCCCGAGGAAGGTTGATCTTCGTCGCGCTCCTGATTGCCATGGTCGGCGTGCTGATCAAAGGCGCCGATTACGGCGGCCGGATGGTCTACGACTACAACGCCGGTGGCGCAGCGTGCGGACAACCCATCGAGTTCGAGAAGTAACGCTGAGATTACGGTGCCGAAGCCGCTGCCGTGCCCGCGCTCTCGCTGGGGCGGCGGCGCATGTCGAGAAACAGAAGCGCGATGCCGACGCAGATGGCGGAGTCGGCGACGTTGAAGGCCGGCCAGTGGTGCTCGCGGTAATAGACGTCGAGAAAATCGACGACGTAGCCGAGGCGAAAGCGGTCGACGAGGTTGCCGATGGCGCCGCCGAGGATAAGGTGCAGCGCGCTTTGCAGAAGGCGGTCCGTGGTCGGAGTGCGAAGCGCGTATACGACCACAACACAAAACACGCCGAGGGCACCGGCGTTCAGCAGCAGAGGCACGATTCGCGAATCGGTATTCGCGCCGATCCCGAATGCAGCGCCGGCGTTGCGCACGTGGACGATCTGCAGGAAGCTCGGGATGATCGGGACGGATTCGTGGAGGCTGATGCTGGTGGCCACGAGGAACTTTGTCCAGAAGTCGAGAACGACGACAGCGGCGGTGATGGCGAGGTAGTAACCGCGTTTCAAGCCGTGACCTCGACCGCGGAGCGCCGCTCCTCGATCAGTTTGTCGAGCTCGACTCGCAACCGGCCGAGGATCTCGTCGTACGTGAAGTGCCCGAGCGTCTGCTCGCCGCGCTTGAGGTTGACGAAGCTCGGCGCGCACCACATGCCGAGGTCGGCGTCGTCCGTCTCACCCGGGCCGTTTACCCGGCAGCCCATGACGGCGATCGTGATGTTGTGATCCTTCGCGTATTCGGTCATCTGGCGCACGTTCAGGGCAAGATCGATGAAGGCCTCGTTCTCGACGCGGGAGCACGACGGGCAACTGATGATGTTGAGCCCCGTCTGCTCGAACCGCGGCACGGAGCGAAACCGGCCGTTGGCAATGTCGTCGAGGATCTGCCGGCCGACGGTGATCTCCTCGCCCTTGCGCTCGAACGGCAGCGTGAGGGAGACGCGGATGGTGTCGCCGATGTTGCGCGTGACGAGTTGCTCGAAAGCGATGCGGGTCTTGATGACGCCGTCCGGCGGCATGCCTGCTTCAGTCACTCCGAGGTGAAGCGGCACGTCAGGGCGGGCCTCGGCGAAGCGGATGTTGGCGTCGATGACCTTGTTCGGATCCGAGTCCTTGAGCGAGACGCAGTACTGATCGAACCCGAGGGCGTCGAGCATCGCGCAATGCTCCAGCGCCGACTCGATCATCGGCGTGATGGAATCATCTTTCGGATACTTGTCGAGCTTCTCCGGATCGACCGAGCCGCAGTTCACGCCGACGCGAATCGCGCATCCGTGCGTGCTCGCGAGGCCGGCCAGCCAGGCGACCTTCTCGACGATCGGCTTGTTCTTTTCGATGTGGTAAAGGTGGCCGGGGTTGTAGCGGAGCTTCTGGACGTACGGCGCGACCTTCTCGGCCAGCCGGTAGTTCTCCTGCAGATCGACGACGAGATTCGCGCCGGTGTGCCGGCGGATCTCGGCAAGGGCGTCGACGTCCTTCGCCGTGTCGATGGCGATGCGGATGACATCGGCTCCGGCAGCTTCCAGCAACTCGACCTGGCGACGTGTGGCAGGGATGTCCTGGGTCTTCGTCGCGGTCATGGACTGGACGGCGATGGGATTCGCGCCGCCGATCTTCACGGTGCCGATGCGGATCTCACGAGTGGCTCTTGGTTTCACGCTCATGCTCCCGAGTGGTTAACGAATGGTCCGGGGAAAGATTCCTTATCGTCATATACACCCAGATTCGCGATCTGCATGTGGCGCTCGGGTGCGCTCAAGGGCTCAAAGCCAAACTGAGCGTAGAGTCCGTGGGCATCGCGGGTGATGAGATGCCAGCGGCGCAGCCCCTTGAGATCGGGGTGATCCTTGATCGCCTGCATGAGCATCTTGGACAGGCCACGGCCGCGATGCGAGGGAAGGATGAACACGTCCGCGATGTACGCGAACGTCGCGCAGTCCGTCACGGCGCGGGCGAAGCCGACCTGGCGGTGGTCGTCGAAAACTCCGAAACAGACCGAGTGATCGATGGCGCGCTGCAGGACGTCGCGCGGAATGCGCGCCGACCAGTACGAATCCTCGCTCAGGAAGCGATGGATGAGATCGATGTCGAGCTCCGAGCGGTCCGTCGTTATGCGATAGGTCATGCATGTCCTCCCGAATCTTGCGTACTTCGCGCGCCAGTCTCGTGCGCAAAGTAGCGTGCGCCACGGTTGCCTGCGCTCGCGCGAAAACTATTCCGGCCGATGGTACCGGGGAATCTGGTGGTAATTTGTCACACGTGAGTTTCCAGATTCTGAGGTAGAAACTTCGTCATGCCACTTCCGAAAGAGTTCGTCGACGAACCGCTTCTCACACTTGCGCGCGACCGCTCGGTCGCGTTTCTTCGCGGACTGCCCGAGCGGTACGTCGGAGCCCGGGCATCGCGAGCCGAGATCATGGCTGCGCTCGACGTGCCGCTCTCCGACGAGGGCGACGATCCTGCGGCGGTCATCGACTCGATGGCCTCGCAGGCGGAGCGCGCCGCAATCGCCAGCGCCGGACCCCGGTATTTCGGATTCGTGATCGGCGGCAGCCTTCCGGTTGCCCTGGCCGCCGATTGGCTAACCAGCGCGTGGGATCAGAACTGCGGGATTTTCGCCACGTCGCCGCTTGCCTCGGTGGCGGAGGAGGTGGCCCGCGGGTGGTTGCTCGACCTCCTCGGTCTGCCGGCCACTGCGAGCGTCGGGTTCGTCACCGGATGCCAGATGGCGAACTTCACCTGCCTCGCCGCCGCGCGCTACGCCGCACTCCGGAAAGCCGGATGGAATGTCGAGGAGCAGGGACTTCCCGGCGCACCGGCCGTGAACCTCGTTGTCGGTGCCGAGACGCACGTAACGATCCTGACCTCGATGCGCATGCTCGGTTTCGGGACAAAGGCACTGATCGCCGTGCCAACGGACGGAGAGGGACGCGTGCGAGCGGACGAGCTGCGGCGCGTGCTCGACTCGCTCGATGGGCCGACGATCGTCTGCGCGCAGGCCGGGAACGTGAATACCGGTGCGATCGATCCTCTGCGCGACGTCATCGCCGCCGCGCACGAGCGCGACGCCTGGCTCCATGTCGACGGGGCATTCGGACTCTGGGCCGGCGCGAGCCGCACGAAACGGAGCCTGCTCGACGGCGTCGATGGTGCCGATTCCTGGGCCACGGACGCCCACAAATGGCTCAATGTTCCGTACGACAGCGGGTTGGCGATCGTGCGCGATCCGGTCGCGCATCGGGCATCGATGACCGTCAGCGCGGCCTATCTCGAGCAAACCGCAGGCGCGGAGCGCGACCCCGTCGATTGGGGGCCCGAGTTCTCGCGCCGCGGGCGAGGGTTCCCGATCTACGCGGCGCTGCGAGCCCTCGGACGCCACGGCGTGGAGGAGCTCGTCGACCGCGGCTGTGCCTGCGCCCGCAGGATGGCCGAGCGCCTTATCGCAAACTCTCGCGTCGAGTTGCTCAATGACGTCGTTCTCAATCAGGTGCTGGTCCGCTTCCTCCCGCCGGCTGGCGGCGACATCGATGCCTACACACGCGACGTCGTCGCCCGCGTTCAGAAGGATGGAACCTGCTGGCTCGCCGGCACGACCTGGCACGAGATGGCGGCAATGCGGATCTCGTTCTCGAGTTGGGCGACGACGGAGGAGGATGTGGACCGCTCCGCGGCGGCGATCCTGGGGGCCTTGTAGGGGCGCACCGTCGTGCTGCGAGGGGCAGACAATCGTAGGGCCCAGCCGCGCTGGGCCGACCGGAACCGATGGCAGCCTCGCGTGGCGGCCCAGCGCTGCAGGGCCCTACGCCTCTCCAACGTCCACCGTTTCTTCACACTCCGTGACTCGATGCTGGCGTACGGCATTGGCAAGACCGCAGGCGATCGACGATGCGTTCGCCGTGAGCCTGTCAACCCGCAAGTCCAGTGCAGCCCGTTACATTCGCCGCATACGAGGAACAAACGACCGTCTGCCAAGAGGCGCGCAGACAGGGCATCGGGACATTCCATTCTTCGCTACGGCCGGTTTGACTACACAAGGCGATCTCCGTAGACTCGATGCCGTCTAAGAGAGGAGTGTATGCGTCGAATCCGAGCGATCGCGTTCGCGGCTGCCATATTTGCAGTGGCCGGCCCTGCTCGCCCTGCGGTTCCGCTCTCCAGCGCTCTTCTCGTTCTCGGCAGCGTGACCAACGCAGCCCATCCGGTCGGTGACGCCCTGATCATCGCCTTCAACCTCGCGAGCTTTGACGTCGTGCAGACCTTCTCCGGGACCGATGGCGCATTCGCTCTTCCGCCGCTTCCGGCCGGTATTTACAAAGTGATCGCCGTCAAGCAGGGCTACGTCCCGGCCATCGAGATGGTCGCCCCGCCGAAGAAGGACCATCGCCTCGCGCTCCGTTTGGAGAGCACGAAGAAGGCCGGGCCGCGCGATGTCAACCAGGAGATATGGGAGATCCGCGCGTCGCTGCCTCCCGAGATCCTGCGCGAGCTCGACATGGCCATGGCCCCGCCGGCGATGAACCCGAAGTCGCCGAGTCCGCGTTTCCGCGGCGAGATGGTGTCGATGACCGCGGTCACCGATCCGGCGGTGGCGCCGGCGCTGTCGCAGACCGCGGTTGGACTGCAGAGCCGCATCGGCGATAGCTGGCAGATCGGCATTCGCGGAAACATCCACCGCGTCGACGACCAGACCGATGACCTGAAGACCGGGCCTCCCGCCGCGCAATCGACGGGCATGGTCATGGAGATCCGCTCGTCGCCCACCGACTCGTACAAAGTCGCTTCGACCAAGAGTTTTTGGCGCTACCGCGACGATGGCTCGAACCCCGAGCATCAGGCTGACATTCAATCGCACAATTTCGAATGGCAGCACGGCGATTCGCGCGTGCAGGTTCGCTACTTCGCCCAGCAGAATCTCTTCGAGTCGAATCCCGCCGGCTCGGATCTGATCGAGATCTCCGGGAACACACCGCTGCTTCAGACTCGGCGCGGCGAGCTCGGCGTGTCGATGCGCGTCGCGCAGGAGAGCATTCACAACATCAGCAACGGCATCATCCGCACGGCCGATGTGACGGCCAACGGGACCTTCGACCTCATTCCGGCATTCGCCCTCCGCTACGGCCTCTCGAGCCGAGTGGGCCTTGATGGCGCCGAATGGGCGCCGCGTACAGGCGCGGAGTGGCGCCTCTCGAGGGGCACCTCCATCGTGGTCACGGGTCTCTACAAGATTCTCGATCAGGCCAGGCCGGTCGGAACGCTGCCGAGCATCGTCGCTTTTTCGGACGACTCGCGGATTCTCCCACGCTACTCGTACTCGTTCGGAGTGGTCTCGGGGCGCGACGAATTGAACCGCTTCACGGCCACGGCGACGGTGAGCGCGCTCGATTCGGCGATGCGCGTGGTCTTCAATGACGGATTCGAGCAGTTCTGGGACGGCCTGTTCGTCCAGGCCGGAGACATCCGCCGCGACGTTCGCCTCGACTGGCGCCATCAGTTGAACGACCGCTTCACGGTCGACCTCTCGGCGAGCGCCGGCACGGCATCGCAGTACCGCGCGCAGCTCCAAGGCTCCGCCCGCAAGTCGTACGCGATGGGCGACCTGCAGTCGAGCTATCGCCCGACAGGCACGTCCGTGGAGGTCTCGTTCCGCGAGATCCGCCAGCCGCAGTCGACGGGGCGAGGTCCGAATTACCGCGCCGATCGCATGAACGTCCGCATGGCGCAGTCGCTCCACCTGCCCCTCGACCTTAAGCTTCTCCTCGGCATCGAGCTCGTCCGCGCCGAAAACTCTCCTCTGGTGCTCGACCCGCTGGATCCCGAGGCTCTCGCCAAGAAGTACATGGGCGGCCTGGCAGTCAACTTCTGATCCTACTGCCCTGACTTCTTCGCGTTCTCGGTGGCCTTGTTCATGTCCTTCTGCCACTGATCGGCGGCCTTGCTGGCGTCGCCTTCCTTTTCTTCGTACTTGCTCGCTTCGTGGAAGACAGCGTTGATCGCGTTCTCGTACTTGGAGAGGAGCTGGCGGTTGTACGCGAGAGCCGAGTCCTCCTTCGGCTGGTTCGCGGCCATCTCGCTCCGCGACTTCTCGTAGGCCGCGAGCGTATCGCCTAACGCTTTCTTGGTCTGCTCGTCCTTCGCCTCGTCGTACGACTTCTTCATCTGCTGATAGCTTGCGTCGAGCGAAGCGTTCATGGCGCTTGCGGTCTGTTGAGCCATCGCCGAGGTGCTGGCCTCGAGGATCTTCCCCTTGACCCAGAGGTACTCCTGCGTGTTCAGGCCGAGATCCTTCGCCGCGCGCACGTCCGCGGTGATCAGCTCAGCCGCGGAGCTGAGGCCCTTGAAACCCTCGACCAGTCCGCCGATCGAGTTGTCGCCCGCTTTCTTGGCGGCATCGGCGTGTTCCTTGAGCTGCTGCTTCGCGACCTGAGCGATTTGCTTCTCGTGCTCGCGGACCTTGAGGTACATCTGAATCTGCGAATCGGTGAGCTTGCCATCGGCAGGCGGCGTGTACTTGTCCTTTGCCGCTTCCTTCATCAAGTCGATGGTGCCTCGATTCTCGAGGTCCTTCTTGATCGCAGCCTTGTCGAGGGCTTCCTTTGCCCGGCAGCCGAGTAAGACGACCGACAACGCGAGTACCGCTGGGAGTATCCGACGCATGTTGTGCCTCCAAAATGTGATGAACGGAATTCTAGCGTGGATTGCGAGCCAGCATCGTGATCGGTCCCATCGGTCCCATCGGTCTTATCAGTCCCATCGGTCCGATCACGTCAACGCGATCTGCTGGCGGATGCGCTCGGAAAGCTCCCCGAGGTCGCGCTGAATGCGCTCGAGCGCCGCACGGTGACGCTCGCCCGCGGCCGTCATTTGCTCCTGGAGCGAGCGAACCTCGTCCTCGAGTGCGGCGATCCGGCCGCCATCCACGATGGTCTGCGGAACTGGCGGTTGGGCTTGCGCGGGCACGACAAAGGTCCCGGCGCCGGACATGCCGATGCCGACCGCGGCCTTGTACGGTGGCGCGGGCACCTCCTCGGGCACAGCCAGCAGTTCCTCGGCGCCGAGCTCCTCGACCTCGGAGAGATCATCGAGCGGCACCGGAACCGATCCCGAGAAGGTCGGACGTGCCCGCCCTTCGAGAAGCTGATCGAGCGACACCTCTTCTGCCTTCTCGTAGCCTTGCTCGACCGCCGTCGGTCCGAAGAATGGAAACGAATCGCTGAAGGCGTTCGCGTTGAGGCTCTCGGGCGCGGGGGCCGCGGGCTCGGGCTCGGGCGCAGGCGGCGCGGGCTCCGGGGCCTTGGCCACGGGTTTCCCCTTCGGCAGCGCACCGGTTCCCTTGAGGCGCGCGAAAAGGTGCTTGGCCGCGATCTTCGAGATCAGGCGAAAGGTCTCCATGACCCCTTCTCCCTTGATCGCCGAGGCCTCGGTGTACGGATAGCCCTCGAACCCGAGCCGCTCCTGGAGCTCGTCGACCGCCACGACGCCCGGAATGTCGCGCTTGTTGTACTGCACAACGATCGGGATGTCGTTTGGGTCGATCTGGTTCTGTTCGAGATTCTCGATGAGGTTCGAGTAGCTGTCGCGCGTCGACTCCACCATCGACGGCTGCGAGTCGGCGACGAACACAACCGCGTCGGCACCTCGGAGCACGAGCTTGCGCGTCTCGTTGTAGAAAACCTGTCCAGGCACGGTGTAGAGCTGGATCTTGAGGTTGAAGGTGCCGACCTTGCCCATGTCGACCGGCAGAAGGTCGAAGAACAACGTGCGGTCGGACTTGGTGGCGAGCGACAGCATCTTCCCCTTCAACTTCGGATCGAGCTTGTCGTAAATGACCAGCAGGTTCGTCGTCTTACCGCACAAGCCGGGACCGTAGTAGACGATCTTCGCCGTCATTTCCCGTGTGGCATGGTTGAATAGAACCATCAGCAACCTCGCACGATGTATGTGGTTCAAGTATCGCATAAAGAGCACCATGCCCGACGACACAGACGACCTCGACCCCATTGAAATCCCTATCGAGGACACGCTCGATCTTCATCCGTTTCGTCCGCGCGAGATCCGTGAAGTCGCGCACGAGTACTTGCTGGAGGCGCATCGCCGCGGGTTTCGGCAGGTGCGGCTGATTCAC
>DASQGS010000144.1:0-1594 GCA_035632455.1 Thermoanaerobaculia bacterium
ACGACATAGGGACCGTTGTCGAGGATCTTGATGGTGATGCTCATCTGGAGCTCCTTATCTATTGCTGTTTTGATCAGGATGCACAGCGGCACTGCGGCGCCCCGGCGAGGCGCGCGAGGTCACTCGGCTCCCGTCTGATCAGAATATCGGATTATGGGCGCTGTGCTGGATGTGCCACTGGTAGGTGAAGCCAGGGAAGTTGATCGGCACGACGTAGTTGACCTCGACGGTGATCTCGCCGTGGGCCCGCGTGGTCTGGATGTCCTCGTTCGCGACCGGGAGATCGAGGTCCTTGGCCTTAACCAGGATGGCCTGCCGGATGGCATCGTCGTTATGCGTCCCCGCTGACTTCGCCTCGTCGACCACCGTCTGGCGCAGCTCCGCCGCCTTCACCTTCACCGGAATCATCTTGTAGGCGATGAAGACCCCGATGAGCAAGACGATCACTCCGAAGAGACAACCCGCCTTCCCCTCTCCTGACTGACGCCGCGACCGAGCCATAGGAAACCTCCGTTTCGCGGAGAGTAGAGAATCCCACCGAGACAAGTCAATCGCACGGAGTGGCCGAGCTTTGCAAGTTTGGCCCGTCGCCAGGCAGGCTGTCTCCGAATAACATCCAACCTGCCGCAGAATCCTTTTTCATCGAACTTGAGATTTCGCCCACAATTCATCCAGGAGGCTCCCGTCCCAGTCACCATCCTGTGCACCGTTCGCAACTGCCGGCTGCCGCTCGCGCGAGAGGCGCGGCAACTGGTTTGCCCTCGCCGTCATTCGTTTGACATCGCACGCAGCGGTTACGCAAATCTCCTGCAGCCGCAAGACCGGCGATCGCGGCGGCCTGGCGATGCGCTGGAGGCAGTGGCGGCGCGGCGGCGTCTTGCCGATGAGGGCCACGCCGAGCCTCTCGTCCGCGGTCTTCTCGAGATACTCGTTCCGCTCGGCCTCGGCGAATCGGACGCCGTGCTCGATGCCGGCTGCGGTGAGGGGCATCATCTCGGGGCCATCGCCGGCGCGTTCGGCATCGAGGCTCACGGCGTCGATCTCTCCGTGTCAGCCATCGATCTTGCAGCCCGCCGTCATCGTTCGTGTCATTGGATCGTGGCCAACGCCGATCGCTTCCTGCCCTACGCGGAGGCATCGTTCCGGCTCCTCACGTCGATCACCTCGCGGATGAACGCCGCGGAATTCCGCCGCGTGCTTCGCGACGACGGACGGCTCGTGGTCGTCATCCCGGGCCCTGACGATCTGGTCGAGCTGCGCAGCGCCGTGCTCGGAGCGGGCGAGCTCCGCGACCGAACGGCGCGGACGATCGAGACGTTCGCGGCGGATTTCGCGCTCGAACGGCAGGAAGGCTTGCGCCACATCGCACATCTCGATAAGACCTCGATCACCGGTGCGATGACGGCCTCGTATCGCGCTCTTCGTCTCCGCGAGCGGCAGCGCCTCGAGGCCCTCAGCGAGATGGACGTCACGCTGAGCTGGGATGTGCTGGTGTTCAAGCCCGTGCGGCGGCTCAAATTTGCATGAACGCAAGTAGGGCCCAGCCGCGCGGGGCCGATTCTCGACACGCAGCACGCACGGCGGCCCAGCGCGG
>DASQGS010000145.1:0-5371 GCA_035632455.1 Thermoanaerobaculia bacterium
GGCCTGGCGCAAGAACTTCGTTCAGACTTTCGTGGAGAACGACTTACCTCAGTGGGGCATTCAGGCGCCGCCGCTCGCGCTGATGCGTTTCTGGACCATGATCGCGCATTATCACGGGCAGGTCTGGAACGCCGCCGAGCCCGCACGCTCCCTCGGCGTGAGCGAGCCATCGGTGCGCCGCTACCTCGACATCCTCAGCGGCGTGTTCATGGTGCGCCAGTTGCAGCCCTGGCATGCGAACCTCAAGAAGCGGCAGGTGAAGGCGCCGAAAATCTACATCCGCGACACCGGCTTGCTGCATCACCTTCTCGGGATCCGTACGCGTCGTGACCTGTTGAACCATCCCAAGAGCGGCGCGTCCTGGGAGAATCATGTGATCGAGGAGGCGCTCCATGCGCTGCAGCCGGAGGAAGCGTATTTCTGGGCCACGCATCAAGGCGCTGAGATCGACCTCGTCTTGCGCAAGAACGGCCGCCTTCTCGGTCTCGAGTGTAAGTACGCGGACGCACCGCGAATGACGCCGTCCCTTCGCATCGCCCTCGATGATCTTGGCCTGGAGCGAATCGCAGTCATCTACCCCGGATCGCAGCGATACGCGCTGACCGATCGGATCGAGGTCGTGCCCATGACCGCAGTAGTCCAGGGAATGCCCGGCATTTTCCCCCAACGGCGCAAGCGGTGAGACGAGCGGCCTTCTTCGCCACCTCCGCGCCTCCGAGTGAGAAAGGCGTTCACCGCGGAGACGCAGGGCAGATCACTTCCTCAACAGAGATCTTCTGAGCTCGCGACTCCTACTTCGCGATTCTCTGGAGCACCTCCGCCAGCGCCTGATCCTCGAGCACCGGGTGGTACTCGATGTGCATCAGATCGCTCCACAGCAGCGCGAACTCGGCGAGGGCCTGGGCGTCGTCGCTCTCGATCAAGTCGTAGCCGGCGCTGAAATCGGCGCGGGTCCAGCGGCCGAGCAGCGTCGCGCCTTTCGGCGGAAGCCCGCCGGTTTTCTGGAATCGAGCGATGCCTTCGGCTCGCTCGGCGGTGGTCGGTTTCCAATTGAACGTCAACATGAACTTCATGGCATTCCTCCTCGGATTTGATGATTCGACAGTTGCCCGGGCAAGCCGGTGCTTTGTCTCATCTCTCTGACTGGATACACCGAAGCTACGGCGACGGGTTGGTATTGGATTTGCCGGCGCGAGACCGAGATGCGTCTTACTCGTCGCCGAACGACACGCCGAGGCTGCGCGCGGTCTGGACGATCTGGCCGTGGGGGTCGACGAGCTTGAGGTTGGTGATGGCGTCCTCGAGCGGCACCGAGGTGATCTGCTCGCCGCGAAGCGCGACCATGCGGCCGAACTTTCCGCGGCCGACGAGATCGGCGGCAGCCTTGCCGAAGCGGCTGGCGAGCACGCGGTCGAACGGGATCGGTGATCCGCCGCGCTGCACGTGGCCGAGCACGGTGACGCGAATCTCGAGCTCGATCCTCTGTTGGATCTCCTCGGCGACTTGATAGGCGATGCCACCGAGGCGGCTCTTGGCCCGATCGAGGTACGTCTCCTGGCCGCCGAGGCGCTTCGCTCCTTCCGCCACGACGACGATGTCGAACTTCGCACCCTCCCGCTGCCGTTCGCGGATGGTCTCGACGATCGATTCCACCTTGTACGGAATCTCAGGAATCAGGATCACGTCCGCGCCGCCGGCCAGTCCGGCATGCAGTGCGATCCAGCCGGTGTTGCGCCCCATGACCTCCAGGATCATCACCCGGTCGTGGCTCTCGGCGGTCGTATGGAGCCGGTCGACCGCCTCGGTGGCGACCCAGACCGCGGTCTGAAAACCGAACGTGTAGTCGGTCGCGGCGAGGTCGTTGTCGATGGTCTTCGGCACCGCCACGATCGGGACGCCCATGTCGGAGAGACGCTTGGCGATCTTGAGCGTGCCGTCGCCGCCGATGGCGATAATGCCGTGGATGCCGAGCCGCTCGATGTTCTCCACGACCTGATGCGAGCGGTCTTCACGCCGCTCCTGGCCGTCGATGATGACCGGATAGTCGAACGGATTGCCGCGGTTCGTGGTGCGGAGCAATGTCCCGCCTTTCGGCAGGATTCCGCGAATCGATTCGCTGTCAAGCTGGACGCAGGCGTCGGTGAGGAGCCCTTCGAAGCCGAACTGGATGCCGGTGACCTCCATGTCGAAGTCGCCGTTGGCCGTGCGCACCGCGGCACGGATGACGGCATTCAATCCCGGGCAGTCTCCGCCTCCGGTGAGGATGCCGATCCGCTTCTTGTGCCTCATTTGGAATCTCGTAGCGCCCGCAGCTTACGGTGGGTCATTCTAGTCTTCTGGAACTGAGCGCGGGAGTTGCGGGCGCACAGCGGTGCGCCCCTACATGAGTGATTGCATGATCTTCTCGAGCGCTTCCCGCGGCGGGCGGGTCTTTTCGATCGGCATCGAGTAGAGCGGTTCCTCCGGAAGGTTCAGGAGCTCGATGAAGCTCTTCTTCTCCGGCCGGAGGAAGACCAGGCCCGTCAGCATCTGCCCTTCGTCGATAGCACGGTGCAGGCGCAGCAGGGCTCCGATCGGGTTCGAGGGGTCATAGTCCTCTTCGATCTTCTTGAGGAGGATGCGCGAGCCGTCGGGCAACGCCACTTCGCGTAGCTCGCCGGGCTCGAGCTCGACTTCGACCTGCTCGTACGGCGGCACGAAGCCGATCTGGTGCAGGAGCTCGTCGTTCTCCTTGGCATAAGCGTAGCCCTTGGTCGATCCCTCGTGGTTGTTGAAGGTGACGCAGGGGGAGATGACGTCGATCACCGCAAGGCCGTTGTGGGCGATGGCGGCTTTGAGGATGTTGACCATCTGCTTCGGATCGCCGGCGAAACCGCGGGCGACAAAGCCGCATCCGAGCTCGACGGCGAGGGCGCAGAGATCCATCGGCGGGAGGTCGTTGATGACGCCTGTCTTGAGCTTCGAGCCTTCGTCGGCGGTCGCGGAGAATTGTCCCTTCGTCAGGCCGTAGACGCCGTTGTTCTCGACGATGTAAATCATCGGCATGTTGCGGCGGATGAGGTGCATGAATTGTCCGAGGCCGATCGACGCCGTGTCGCCGTCGCCGGAGACGCCGATGCCCATCAGGGTGTGATTGGCGAGAAGCGCGCCGGTGGCGATGGCTGGCATTCGTCCGTGAACGGCGTTGAAGCCGTGCGCCCGATTCAGGAAGTACGCGGGTGTTTTCGAGGAGCAACCGATTCCCGAGAACTTGGCGACGCGCTCCGGCTTGACGTTCATCTCGAAGAAGGCGCGGATGATCTGGCTGGTGATGGCATCGTGGCCACAGCCGGCGCAGAGCGTCGACTTGCCGCCCGAATAGTCGATGGATTTCAGACCGAGGCGATTCTCTTTCGGTGCATCGCCGGTCGTGATCTTCAGAACGCTGTCAACCATGGTTGCCTCCAGCGGGCTCCGTTCGGAGCGGCCGCTTAGTCAGTGATCTGTGGATTGACGCTCGTGGCCTGCGCGGACTCCGCGGTCGCGCCGGCGGGAACAGCGCCGCCCAGCACTCCCTCGGCACGGACGACGGTCAGCGGATCCGCGCTGCCATTGGTGGCCTCCATGCGCAGAACCGCCCCGGTGATGAATCGGGCATCGCACGGCAAACCGGTGTAGTGGAGAACCTTGCGAATTCTGTCCTGCAGCTTGCCGACCTCGAGGCGGATGAGGTCGGCCATCTGGCCGTCGCGATTCTGCTCGACGACGTAGACGCGATCGTGCTCGGCAACGAAGGCCTTGACCTCGCTCGTGAACGGAAGCGCGCGAAGGCGCAGGTAGCTGGTCACGATTCCGCTCTCGGTCTTCAACTGATGCCGCGATTCCTCGAGAGGGAAGTCCGTGGTTCCGTAGGCGATGAAGCCGATCCTGGCCCCTTCCTTCCGGTCGATGACCGGTTTCGGGACGTGCTTCTTGGCGGTCTCGGTCTTCCTGGCCAGACGATCGACGGTGGCCCTGTAGTCCGCCGGGCGCTCGGAGTAGTTGGCGAAGGCATCGTGCCCGGAGCCGCGCGTGAAGTAGGAAGCGGCGGGGTGATCGGTGCCCGGCACGGTGCGCCAGCCGATGCCGTCGCCGTCGACATCGAGGTAGCGCCCCCACTTGCCGCCGAGCTCGTCGAGCCGCTCCTTCGACAGCACCTTGCCGCGCTTGATCGATTTCTCGGGATACTTGAAGGGATCGGACATCCAGTTGTTCATGCCGAGGTCGAGGTCCGAGAGGACGAAGACCGGCGTCTGAAACTCCTCGGCGAGATCGAGGGCTTCGATGGCGAATTCGAAGCACTCATTGACCGACGAAGGAATCAAAGCGATGTGCTGGGTGTCGCCATGCGAGAGAAGGAAGACTTCGAGGATGTCGCCTTGCGCGGTGCGGGTCGGAAGGCCGGTCGATGGTCCGACGCGTTGGATGTCCCAGACCACGCCCGGAATCTCGGCGAAGTATCCGAGGCCTGCGAACTCCGCCATGAGCGAGATGCCGGGCCCGGAGGTCGAGGTCATCGAGCGCGCGCCCGCCCACCCAGCGCCGAGCACCATGCCGATCGCGGCGAGCTCATCCTCGGCCTGGACGACGGCGAACGTGGCCTTGCCGTCCGGGCCGATGCGATAGTCCTTGAGGTAGTCGATCAGCGATTCGCAGAGCGAAGACGACGGCGTGATCGGATACCAGGTCACGACGTTCACTCCGCCGAACATCGCTCCGATCGCGGCCGCTGCGTTGCCGTCGACGATGATCTTGCCCGCGGTGCCGTTCATGCGCTCGATACGGAACCGGTTCTGCTTCGGAAGATTCGCCCGCGCGAACTCGAGCCCTTTGTTGACGGACTGCACGTTCGGCTCGATGGCCTTCTGCTTGCCCTTGAATTGCTTGGTGATGGCGGCCTTGATCTCGGCGAGATCGATGCCGAGCAGCTCGGCGACGATGCCGACGTAGATCATGTTCGTGAGCAGCTTGCGAAGGCGCGAGTCCTGAGAGATCTCTGCAGCGAGCTTCGCGAACGGAACCTCGTAAAAGACCACGTCATTGCGCAGAGTCTTGCAGTTCAGCGGCGCGTCATAGACGCAGTGCGCGCCCGCCGGCAGGGTCATGACGTCTTCCCTCGCCGTCTGCGCGTTCATGCACACCATGACGTCCACTTCCCGTTTCCGTCCGATCCAGCCGTCCTTGTTCGCCCGGATCGTGAACCATGTGGGAAGGCCGGCGATGTTCGAGGGGAACATGTTCTTGCCCGAAACGGGAACACCCATCTGGAAATGCTGCGTAAAAGCACGGTGTTGGAACTCTGCGAGCCGGAGCCGTTAACGGTCGCGACCTGAATGCTCATGTTGTTGACGAC
>DASQGS010000146.1:0-7820 GCA_035632455.1 Thermoanaerobaculia bacterium
GGGCTGATCGGCGCGGCGACGTTTTGGATTGTGAGATTGGGTGGGGGAAAGTAGCAGAATTTTTCCGCTATACTCCACGTTTTGCGAGATTCCGAAGACCACGTTCGAGGCAAATCCATGAAAACAGAGATTCATCCGAAGTATCAGCCGGTCGATGTGCATTGTGCGTGCGGCGAGTCGTGGAAGAGTGCGTCGACGAAGAAGGAGCTGCGCATCGAGATCTGCTCGAAGTGCCATCCCTTCTTCACAGGCAAGCAGAAGCTCGTCGACTCCGCAGGCCGCATCGATCGCTTCCAGCAGCGCTACGCGAAACAGACGGCGAAGAAATAATGTCCACTGAATCGTTCCGGCGCGCGTGGCTTGGCGCGGCGAGACTCTTCGCCGGCGTCCTCGGCTCCGTGTCGAACGCGCTGACCTCGTCGATGCCGGCCGAGGCCGCCGCCGCGGACCGCAACGTCGACATGCTCATCGGCGGCCAGGCCGTGCTCGAGGGCGTCATGATGCGCTCGCTCACCGGCTACTCCGTGGCCGTGCGACAGCCAAGTGGCGGCGTCGCGATCCGGAAGGAAAAGCTCGTCTCCATCGCAAAGAAGTATCCCTTCCTCAAGATCCCCGTGATCCGCGGCTCCGTCGTTCTGATCCAGTCGCTCGTGCTCGGCATCCGCGCCCTCAACTATTCGGCGAGCATCGCCAGCGAGGGTGAGGACGGGCAACCGGAGATGTCGAACTGGGCCGTCGCCAGCTCGATGCTGATCGCGCTGGTGATGGGCGTGGGCGTGTTCATCCTCGCTCCCCTCGCGCTGACGAACCTTCTCCGCCATTACGTGCTGCCGGCGATGGGAAACTTCACATACAACCTCATCGACGGCGTGATTCGCGTGGTCTTCTTCTTCGTCTACATCCTCTCGATCTCGATGATGAAAGAGATCCGGCGCGTGTTCCAATACCACGGCGCCGAGCACAAGACGGTCTACACATTCGAGGCCAACGAGGATCTGACGGTCGAGAATGCGCGCAAGAAGTCGACGCTTCATCCTCGATGCGGCACGAGCTTCCTCGTGTTCGTCATGGCCATCTCGATCCTGGTGTTCTCCCTGGTGCCCGCGAGCGTGCCGTTCGTGGTCAAGCTCGGCGCGCGGATCGTTCTGATTCCTCTGATCGCCGGGCTGGCCTACGAGGTGATTCGTTTCTCGGCCCGCCACCTCGGCAACCCCGCTTGCCGCGCCCTGACGAAACCTGGGATGTGGCTGCAGAAGATCACGACGAAGGAGCCCGACGACTCGCAGCTCGAGATCGCGATTACGGCTCTTCGCGAAGCATTGCTGTTCGATGTGATCGAAGAAGAACAAGCCGCCGTTGCTTAGCTGATTGAGGCCGAGGGCCGAAGGCCGAGGAACCATAAGGATTCTCGGGCTTCGGCTCTCGGCCTTTTGTGTGTTCGGCCGCGTCAACCGAGGTCCTGTTATGAACGAAAAACTCGACGAAATCGAAAAGCGCTACGACGAGCTCCAGCAGAAGATCGCCGATCCGGAGATCGTCACCGACGTCGCCGCCTATCGCGATGCCATGAAATCGATCGCCGAGATCAGCGATGTCGTGGCCAAGTACCGCGAGCTCAAGCAGGTTCGCAAGGCCCTCAGCGACACGCGGGAGATGCTGGCCACGATCCAGGGCGAGGACGAGCTGCGCGAGCTGGTCGAGCTCGAGGTGTCGGAACTGCAGGCGGCAGAGCCGGCGCTCGAGGACGAGCTGCGGATCCTACTGCAGCCGAAGGACCCGAACGACGACAAGAACGTTTTCGTCGAGATCCGCGCCGGAACCGGCGGCGACGAAGCGTCGCTCTTCGCCGCGGAGATCATGCGCATGTACATCCGTTACGCGGAGACGAAGCGCTGGAAGGTCGACATCACCGACGCCAATTACTCCTCGGTCAACGGCATCAAGGACGCCACGCTGCAGATCGAAGGCTCGAAGGTCTACTCGCGCCTGAAGTTCGAGTCGGGCGTGCATCGCGTGCAGCGCGTGCCGCAGACCGAGACCCAGGGGCGCATCCACACGTCGGCGATCACCGTGGCCGTGCTTCCAGAGGCAGAGGACATCGACATCCAAGTCAATGAGAAGGACCTTCGCATCGACACGTTCTGCTCGTCGGGGCCCGGAGGCCAGTCGGTGAACACGACCTACTCGGCCGTACGCATGACTCACATCCCGACCGGAGTCGTAGTCTCCTGCCAGGACGAGAAATCGCAAATCAAGAACCGCGCGAAAGCGCTCAAGGTCCTGAAAGCACGCCTTTACGACATCGAGCGTCAGAAACGCGAGGCCGAGTTGTCGGCGACGCGCAAAGGGATGATCGGCAGCGGCGACCGCTCGGAGAAGATTCGCACCTACAACTTCCCGCAGGACCGCGTCACGGATCACCGCATCGGCCTCTCGGTCCACAACCTCCCCGACATCATGAACGGTAACCTCGACGGAATCATCGACCCACTGATCGGACACTTCCAGGCCGAGCGGCTGCGCGAGGCTGTGGAGGCGAAGTAAGGGAGCACGTCCCTACGCGGCCTCAGCCATCCGCCTTTCCGCAGCGATCAACTCCGTCCCCGGCCCGATCCTGGCGCGATGGCCGCGCCACGTGATCTCGTTGGAGAAGAACGGCACGACGTAGGCGGCGAGCATCAGGACGTCGAGAAGGGGAGTCAGCAGAATCTGCTTGCGCGACAACGGAGCCTTCGTCGTGCGCGCGATGATCGCGAGCTGGAGTATGCGAGCGGCGGCGACGAGGAATACGGCGAGGGACAGCGGCAAGGCGCTGCCTGGCGCGACCGCGAGAGACAGCAGGAAAGCGGTCGTCGCGAACGCCGACGGATTGAGAACAATCTCGGCGGCGTAGAGCGAGCGCGAGAAGGCGTACCGGATCTTGTTCCAGCGGATCTGCCGGTCTAGGGCGCGACCGACGCTCCGGTCGATGACGATGTTGCGAACCACGACCGGCGAAAGGACGACCTCGTACCCAGCGCGCTTCACGGCGAGCCCGATGGCCTGATCCTCGGCGAGAACATGGCGGAACGCTTCGAAGCCGCCGATCGCGTCGTGCGCACGCCGCGTAAGTGCCATCGACTTACCCACGACGCACGGCACGCCTGCCGCGGCGGCAAGCACGCTTCCGGGAACGACGAACCCTGCGAGGTGCAGCGACTCGATCGTGGCGCCGAGGGTGCGCGCGCCAGCACCGGTGAAGAGATTCGAGACGCAGCCGATGGCAGGATCCCGTAGCAAGTCGACCGTCTGGCGGACGTCGTCACGCTCGACGCGGACATTCGAATCCGAAACGAGGAAGATGTCGCCGCGGGCAACGCGGGCCGCGGCGACAAGACGCTCGATCTTGCGGTTCACGACGCCTTGAGCCTCGCCTCCACCGCCGATCACGAGATGCGTGGATATCCACGGATGCGCGGCGATCACGCGGCGAACGATGGGAATCGCCGGGTCGTCGGCGCTCTCGATCGAGATCAGGAGCTCGTAATCCACTCCGCGAAGCTTCGTGAAGGAGAGGAGGTTTCCTTCGAGATCGTCGTCAAGCCCGCAGACCGGCTTGAGAATCGAGAGGAAGGGAAGCGGCGTGGAAGAAGCGGCCGGCTGGGAAGTCCGATTGCGCCGGCCAGAGGCGAAAGGGCGTTGACGTCTCCGAAAGCGCAGAGTGAGCAGCGACTGGATCGTCGTGAGAAACGTTCCGATCAAAGAGAGGAGGCTGAAGATCGCGACTGTGATCATTGTTCACCCCGCTGCGACGAGTGCGGCAGTCAAAGGCGGTACTGCGATTTGCGGCCGTGGTGCCTGAAGTCGAGTGACGCCGAGGCCGTCGCCGCGTTTGAGCGCGTGAAGCACGGCCTGCCGGTTCTTCTCGCAGGGAAGCAGCGTCTTCCAGGCGTAGAGATGCGGCGTGTCGTGGAAGTCGCTGTTGCCGACATAGGGGAATCGGGCTCGCGCAACCGGCGGGAAGAGATCCAGCGGCAGGCGATCTCCCAAAGATCAATCAGCCCGGCGACTTCTTCGCGGCGGTTCCAGAGATAGAACGTGTTCGCGAACCACTCCGACTGCTCGTGAGGATGGCAGGCCACCACGAGGCGGCTGCCGTTGCGCGCGCGGACGAGCATTTCCTCGACCGTGCCGTCGGCGGAGATGAAGTCGTCGAGGTCGAGCGAGAGCACGTGTGCGGAGTTGCGACGCGTGGCGGCGTTCTGCGTCAGCTCGCAGCCGGCTAGGACGATCATCCGGTAGGTGTCCCAGGCGCGTCGCGCCTCGCGCTCGATCTCGTCGCGATATGTGGCGAAGTTCTCGCGGTTGATGCTGAGGCCGAAGCGATGAGTCACCTTGCCGATCAGGGTGTCAGAGTTGACGACATGGTCGGTGATCGCGATGACATCGTGTCCGGAGCGGCCGAACAGATCGACGACCTCGCCCATCGGAAGCTTGCCGTCCGACCACGTCGTGTGAATGTGCAGGTCTGCCAACAGCATCGCCGCCTCCTTTCCTAGCGAATGAGAGTGTCGCCGATGAAGTGCAACTCTTCGTGTGCACTCTGTAAAGGAGGCGCAGCGGGCCGCGCAATTCGGCGTGAACGCGCTCGCGCCACGGCGCGACTCAAGCCCGCGCGCTTGCGCCGTTCAGAAAGAGCTTGCCCAGCACGCGAAACACGTCTGCGGACGGGCGAGGCTTTCGTTCCATCGTCGAGCGATCTACCTCGTAGAGCCCGAACTTCGGCCCGTATCCCTCCAGCCATTCGAAGTTGTCGAGAAGCGACCAATGGAAGTAGCCATGAATCGGATTCCCGCGCGCGGCGGCGCGGTCGAGTTGGGCGGCATGTGCGCGCAGGAATTTCGGACGATAGCGATCGCCGGCGTCGGCCAATCCATTCTCGGTCACCACGATCGGTTTGCCGGATGTCGCGGCCTGGTCGAGGACAGCGCTGAACGCCTCGGGAATCATTTCCCAACCGTTGTCGGTGAGTCCGCGTCCAAGTGGATCGAGATACGAGAAGTCACCGACGGCGCGCCGGCGGCCGGGACAGCGAAGGTGAAGGCGGGAGTAGAAGTTGACGCCGAAGACGTCGAGCGAGCTCGGCAGCTCATCCCTTCGCCCGGCAATGATCGTCGCCGGCGGAAGAAGGAAACGCCATCGTCCGCTGCCGAAGGCCTCGATGATGCCGAGGTTGTACGACGAGTCCGCGGTGCCCGCGAGGAGCAGATCGAGCGGGTTGTAGGGCCGCTGCGGCGTGAACGCCATCATGTTGTGCGCTGTGCCGATTGCTGCGGATGGGTTCACATCGCGGATGGCCGCAGCTGCGGCGCAGTGCGCGGCGAGGAGGTGATCGAAGACGCGCGAGAGAATCCTCGGACTTGAAAGTCCTGGAGGGATCTGTCCGGCGAGAAAGCCGGCGAGCAGGAAGACCATCGGCTCGTTGATCGGAATCCAGTAACGGACGAGATCACCGAGAGCGCGGGCGACATGCCTGCTGAACCGCTCGAAGCGGTCGACGGCGGCTGGCGTCGTCCAGGGAGCGGTTTCGTGCAGCCAGAAAGGATGTGTGTAGTGAAACAGCGTGACGACGGGCTCGATCCCGAGGCCGATGAGATGCTCGACGAACCGGCGATAGCGCGCGAGAGCGTCGTGGTCGAACACACCCGGGTGCGGTTCGATCCTGCTCCAGGATACAGAGAAGCGAAACGCATTCGCGCCACTTTCCGAGGCGAGATTTGCGTCGTGCTCGTAGCGAGACCATGCACCAGCGGCGCCGCCGCACGTACCGCCGGCCGCGCGGCCGCTCCGCTCCCACTCGGTCCAGTCGCAGGAGTCATCGCCTTCGACTTGATAGTGCGAGACCGCAACGCCCCACAAACGCGGGCGATCGGGAAACGGAAAGCGCGGCGCGATGCCGGTCACGCGACCGCGACCTGAGCCGCGCGAGGCACGCCGGAGGTCATCGCCAATTCATTTCGAAGGTGCAAGTCTCGTCTCCGTGGCAGTGGCAGTGAGTCTCGTCGATCAGCACGGCATCCGCACCGCGGACCTGCAACGATTGACGGTAGTAGCCAATCCAGTTCATGCACAAGATAGGGCTGAAGCAACGGTAATGGCGATGGATCATCCGTCCCGAGGCCTGGCCGGTCTGCTCGTAGCTCGCCGAGCCGAAGTCGATGTGCTGGCGGTGAAGAAGCGCAGAGTGGCGGAGGAAGTCGTGGATTCCGCGGGCAGTGCGGAGATATCCGCTGCTGGCGAGCTCGAGGCGCGCCGCGAAGGCGCCGAGCTCCTCGGCGAAGCGGTCGTCGCCTCCGCCGGGACCAGTGATGATGGCACGATCAACGGCAATGAGCGTGGCGAAGCGATACCACGACGAAGCGAGGACTGCTCCTCCTCCTTCCGCCGCAGAATCGGGATCGAGGCCAAGCAGAAGCCGCTCGCGCCCGGCGTGCCCGCCGGCGACATACAGCCACTGCAAGTGCGCTTTCAGCACGTTCCCTTTGACCAAGCCTCCTCGGAGCAGCTCCATCGGCGCGAGCGAGCGCGGAACGATGCGCGGGTGAGAGTCGGCAACGGCGTATGGCATGACGTCCACGCCCATTACCCTAGGGCCTGAAGTCGAGATTGCCGTGCAGCGGTGGTGAATTGCGTGTGCGGTCGCGGGTGGACGCGAAGGCATTTATCATGGGCTCATGAAAGAGCGAATCGATGCGATCCTGAAGCGTCCCCAGGCCGAGTATCTCGACTCCCTGCTGCCGGCGCGAGACCCACTCCTCCGCCGGATGGAAGCCTACGCCGCTAAGCATGGCCATCCCATCGCCGATCCCGAGGTCGCGCAGCTCATGCGCACGCTCGTGCGGGCGAAGAAGCCGCGGCGCATCATCGAGGTCGGGACGAACATCGGATACTCCGTGATCGTCATGGCCCGCGAGTGCGGTCCGGCCGGCGTTGTCGAGACGATCGAGCTCGACCGGAAGATCCTCGCCGTGGCGAAGCATTTCGTAACCGAGGCCGAGCTCCCGTGCCCGGTGCTCTTCCACAATGGCGCCGCGCTCGACGTGATCCCGGACCTCGAAGGGACGTTCGATTTCGCCTTCATCGATTGCGTCAAGACCGAGTACGAGCGGTACCTCGATCAGCTCCTCCCAAAGCTCGAGCAGGGCGCCATGATTGTCTGCGACAACCTGCTTTGGAAGGGCCAGATCGCGAAAGGCGAAAAGGACGCGTCGACGAAGGCGCTGCGCAAATTCAACCGCAGGATCACCACCGACGCGCGATTGCTCTCGACGGTCGTAGCGGTTGGAGACGGAGTCGGGATCTCGATCGTGATGGCGTGATACTGAAAAGGCCTCCCGAATTGGGAGGCCTCTCGTGATTGCGGCAATGAATGGATTTACTTCGTGGGGGCCTGCTCCGCGGCCTTGATCGTTCCCTTGATCGGAACAGTGATGACCGGGGTGATCTTGTCGTTGGTGTAGATCTTCACCGTGCCGTCGAAGTCGCCGGGCTTCGCATCCTTGGCAAGCTCGAGTGAGACTTCATAGTCGCCTTTGTTGGTGCCGGGCTTTACCTCGGTCTGCACGGTGAGCGAGGCGGTCGTCGTCTTACCGTCCCGGCCCTTCACCACCGTCGCCGCCTTCGACTCCGCCTTCGTGACCACGAAATTGCCTGGGAGCTTCAGGTCATTCGAATGGAGGAACACGGAACGATTCGCGGCTTTGTCGGAGGTGGTGACCTCGCCGAAATTCACGAGCGTCGGCTCGATTCGGAGAGTCGGGCGGATCACGCCGCTGATGCTG
>DASQGS010000147.1:0-5198 GCA_035632455.1 Thermoanaerobaculia bacterium
TTGCGCGGATCGCGAATCTTACGCGAGTGGCCCATCGCGTGGCCTGTGGTCATCGAAAGCGGCGGCAAGCCGCCGCAGTCCAAAGCGCGAGTGGCCCATCGCCTCGCCTTTGGTCAACGAAAGCGGCGGCGAGCCGCCGCAGTCCACAGCGGCGAGCGGCCACAGTCCAAACCGGTGTATGTTCCGCGCCGCATGAGCGTCGTCGTGGTCACGCCCGACATCGTCGGGGAGCGGATGGCTGGGCCGGGGATTCGCGCGTATCACTTCGCAGCCGAGCTGGCGAAGCGATTCCCGACGACGCTGGTGGCGAAGGTTGCCGAATTCCGTCCCGCGGGCGAAGCGTTCGCGGTGCTCGCGCACAACAGCGCCGAGGGCGTGAGGGCGATGCGCGAGGCGGACGTCCTGATCGGCCAGCCGGCGCGCGGATTCCGGCGCAGGCGGAACGGGCAGCGAATCGCCTTCGATCTCTTCGACCCCGTCGTCCTCGAGCTCCGCGAGCTGTACGGAAATTCGCCGTCGATCCGGCAGCGAATTCATCTCAAGGCCGAATGGTGGCGATTGCGAAAGGCATTGCGCACAGGCGATCTGCTGATCTCGGCGACCGCGGCGCAGCAGCGTTTCTATCGCGGCGTGCTCGCTTGCGGAGTGCCGTGGATCGATGTGCCATTCGGTGTCGATCTCGAGGCAAGTCGCGAGAGTCAGCGTGTCGAGATGCCCGATCCGCCGCAAGTCATCTGGGGCGGCGGCGTATGGGAATGGCTCGATCCCGACCTCGCGGTTGAAGCCATCGTGCAACTCAACCGCGAAGGATTGCCATGCCGGTTATTGTTCCTCGGCCGGACGCGGCCGAACAGCGATGTCGCGATGCCACAGCGCGAGGAGCGATTTGACGCCATGCTGCGGCGCGGCGCGCCTTACGTCATTGCGAACGAGAGCTGGGTGCCGTATCGGGAGCGATTGGCGTGGCTGCGCAGGGGCAAAGTCGCTATCATGCTGCACCTGCCGGCAGCCGAGGCCGAGTACTCGATCCGCACGCGACTGTTCGATGCCATCGCTGCCGGAGTGCCGGTAGTGGCGACGGAGATGGGATTCGCGGCGGAATTGGTGGAGCGCGAGGGGCTCGGTGTCGTCGTCAAGCCATCGAGGGTTGAGGAGGTCGCGGGGGCGGTTCGTCGTCTGCTGACGGACGACGTTTTTCACACGGCCTGCGTAAGAAATCTTGAGCGCATCCGGCCGCGGTTCGCGTGGGAAGAAGTCGCGCGGCCGCTTGTCGAAGCAGTGAGTCAATGGCAGAGACCAGCACAATGATTCTGGCCGGGGAGCCGGTGCCCGAAGACGAGGAGCGTCCGGCCATGCGGCCTGTGGCGCCGCTGCGGCCGCTGGCCGAGGTCTCGGTCATCGTGGTTACGTGGAACAGCGAGCGATGGATTCGCCGCTGTCTCGATGCCGTTCCGGCGGCGTGCGACGGGTTGCCGGTCGAGGTTCTCATCCGCGACAACGCCTCGGAGGATGCGACCCTCGATCGCGTTCGAGGCAACGGCATCCGCGTGCTCCGCTCCGCGACGAACGACGGATTCGCCGCCGGCGTCAACCGCGCCATCGGCGAGACCAGCGGACGATTCATCTTCCTCCTCAACCCCGACTGCGAGCTCGCGCCAGGCTCGCTTCGCGCGCTGGCCGCGTTTCTCGACGAACATCCCGAGGCAGCCGCTGCCGCGCCGCTGCTCCTCGACGAGCGCGGCGGATTGCAGCGCGAGTTCCAGCTACGCCGGCTTCCGACGCTAGCCTCGCTGGCGTCCCAGGTCCTTTTTCTCGACAAGCTCTTTCCGAACAACCGCGTCACGGCGCGGTACCGCTATCGCGATCTCGACGTCGCGAAGGCGCAGCCGGTCGAACAGCCCGCAGCCGCGGCGCTTCTCTTGCGGCGCGAAGTGTTCGACGAGGTCGGGCCGCTCGACGAGCAGTTCTCGCCGGCCTGGTTCGAAGACGTCGACTACTGCCAGCGCATCGCGCGCAGCGGACGCTCGATCTGGGTCGTGCCCCAGGCCGGCGCGCGCCATTTCGGCGGCGCCAGCCTCGAGCACGTGCCGTTCGCGCAATTCGTCGACGTCTGGTATCGCAACATGTGGCGCTATGCGAGGAAGTGGCTGGCTCCGGGAAAGGCCGAGACCTTGCGCTGGACGATCATCACCGGCATGCTCCTGCGGCTTGCCGCGTCGCTCGCGGGCTTCGCGCATCCGGAAGCCGGCCGATGGAAGGCTTTCGCCGCCTATCGCACCGTTCTCGAAAAGGCCTGGCATCGATGGGACGACTCGTCTCGGTCGTCCTGATCACCTGGAACAGCGCTCCGTTCCTCGACCGATGCCTGGCCGGCCTGCGCAACCAGACTCACGGTGAGATCGAGGTGATCGCGGTCGACAACGGATCGGCCGACGATTCCGCGGCGAGGGTCCGTGCGGTCTTTCCCGCCGCCGTCGTGATCGTCAACCCCGAGAACCGCGGCTTCAGCGCGGCCGTCAATCAGGCCGTCGCGGTCGCTCACGGCGATTTCGTCTTCCTCTGCAATCCCGACGCATTTCTCGATCCCGGCTATCTCGAGCGCATAGTCGCCGCGCTCGATGTGGCGGGCGAGTCGTACGGCTCGGCGACGGGAAAGCTGATGCGGGCGATTGGCTACGCGATCGAGCCAACAGCCGTCGTCGATTCGAAAGGGATTCGCATGACGCGCAGCGGCCGGCATCTCGACATCGGCCAGGGCGAGCCCGATCGGCCCCAGCATCGAGGTCAGCGTCCTCTGGCCGGCGGCGATCTCTGCGAGGTCTTCGGCGTATCCGGCGCAGCGGCGGTGCATCGGATGGCGTTTCTACGCGACGCGGCGATCGGCGGCGAGATCCTCGATGAGGATTTCTTCGCCTATCGCGAGGACGCCGATCTTGCCTGGCGCGGCCGGATCCTCGGGTGGCGCGCGCTCTACGTCCCGGAGGCGGTGGCGTGGCACGTGCGGTCCGTGACGCCGGAGCGGCGGCGTGCGCTGCCGTCGAGCGTGAACATGCATTCGGTGAAGAACCGGTTCCTGCTGCGGATGAAGAACGAATCGCTCCGGCTCGCGATCCGCAACGCCTTGTTCGAGATTCCGCGGGACTTGATGGCGATCACCGCGGCGCTCACGATCGAACGCTCGTCCTTTCCGGCGTTGACATGGCTGTGGAGGAACCGGCGCAGAGTGCTTGCAAAACGGCGCGAGATCCAGCGCCGCCGGCGGGTGAGCGATCGGGAGTTGGCGGGGTGGTTCGAGTGAGCTCTATCTCCATCGCCATCCTCGGTACCCGCGGCGTTCCGGCGCGTTACGGAGGATTCGAGACCTTCGCCGCCGAGCTCGGCAGCAGGCTCGCCGGCCGCGGCCATCGCGTGACGGTTTACTGCAGGAATCTGGCCCGCGCCGATGAGCTCGCGGATGGCGCATCGGACGTGTGGCGAGGCGTACGTCGCCTCGTCCTCCCGGCGTTTCGCCACAAGTACCTCGAGACTGTGAGCCACACCGCGCTCTCGGCGATCGACGCATTGCGCAGGCAATACGACGTCGTCCTGCTGTGCAATGCGGTCAATGCGTTCGTCTTGCCGTTACTCCGCGCCGCGCGGATTCCGGTGGCCGTGAACGTCGACGGCATCGAACGGCGGCGGCGCAAGTGGAACGCGCTCGGCAAGGCCGTCTACGCCGCCGGCGAATCATTGTCGGCGGTCTTCGCCGATGCCGTGGTCGCGGACGCGCATGTGATCGCCGGCTATTACAAGGAACGTTTCCAGATCGATGCGGCCATGATTCCGTACGGCGCCGAGCTGGCGGATGACGGCGGCTCCGACGTGCTCGATCGCCTCGCGCTTCGGCCGCGCGACTACATTCTCTATGTCAGCCGCTTCGAGCCGGAGAACAATCCTTTGGAAGTGGTGCTCGCCTACGAAACACTGGTGTCGCACGGCGCCGGCATTGCGGTGCCGCCGTTGGTGATGCTCGGGGATGGGTTGTATGCGAAAGACCTCGTCGCCGAGTTGATGCGCCACAAGAGCGAGCGGGTCTTGTTTCCCGGCGCGCTCTACGGCGCCGATTACCAGACCTTGCAGCGGAATGCCCTGGTCTACGTCCAGGCGACGGAGGTTGGAGGAACGCACCCCGCGCTGATCGAGGCCATGGGCTCGGGCGGTTGCGTTCTGGCGCACGACACGCCGGAGAACCGGGAGGTGGGCGGCGAGGCGGTGCGCTATTTCACGTTGCGTCCCGCAGAGACGCTGTCCGAACGGCTGCAGGAGTGCCTTCGGCATCCGGACAATCTCGATGCGCTCCGAGTGCAGGCCCGCGAGCGAGCGGCCCGGCTGTACAGTTGGGAAGTGGTGACGGATGGGTACGAGGCGCTGTTTCACGGACTCGTGCGGCGGTAAATCGTAGAGCCCAGCCGCGCCGGGCCGAGCATCGCGCCGTTCCAGAATTGATGTGCCGCGTCGGCGTGGCGGCCCAGCGCTGCTGGGCCCTACGGGTCGAACCCCGTAGCCGTTGCCGTTGGCGTCGCCGTCGCCGTCGCCGGCCGTTGACTCTGCTGAGTCACGAGCCGTCGTTTCCGTTTGGACACTTCTCCAGCCAGCTCCGTACTCCATGACGCGTGGGTTTCGGTCCCCGCCTCGGGGTAGTCCCTTGAAGCTGATTTGAAGTACTCTCCGAATTGCCCGCTGGGTGCCCAGGGTCAGGGCATTTCGGCTGGGTTGCGAAAAGAATCGAATGCTGAAGCAGAAAGCAAGCATGGTTGCGCGGATCGTCTACTTCGTCGATCTGGCGCTCACGTCTATCGCCTTCTTCGCCGCCTTTTTCCTCCGCGATCTCGTGATCCCGTGGGTGGCGCCGGCGCGATTCCCCACCGGCCTTTTCCCGCTCCAGGAATACCTCAAGATCTACCCGCTGGTGCTGATCATCTGGTCGGTCCTGCTGTTCACCTACCACAGCTATCACAGCCACCGTACCGTACCGCTGACCAGGGAAGCGCTGACCACGATCCGGGTTGTCGTGGTCGGCAACGCCATCCTCGCCACGGCGGCCTACCTCCTTCCGCTGCGGCAACTGTCGCGCGCCTGGTTCGTCCTGTTTGGCGTCCTTTCAGCGCTGCTGCTGGTCCTCGAGAAGATCTGCGTTCGTATTCTGGCCCGCTACGTTC
>DASQGS010000148.1:0-2296 GCA_035632455.1 Thermoanaerobaculia bacterium
CAGCCCGGCTCCTGCCAATGGCACGAAAAGCGGCGGCTCCTGCCGCCGCAGTCCATAGGAAGCGGAGCCCCTACCTCTCCACCATCTCCAGCTCCGCTTCGATCTCAAGGCCGAAGCGTCCGCGGCCGCAGGAGCTCATCCGGATGTCGGGGCATTTGTCCGCG
Source organism: Thermoanaerobaculia bacterium (assembly GCA_035632455.1). Classification (GTDB taxonomy): domain Bacteria; phylum Acidobacteriota; class Thermoanaerobaculia; order Gp7-AA8; family Gp7-AA8; genus DASQGS01. The sequence continues at coordinate 165 of DASQGS010000148.1, forward strand.
AGGCGGCGACGGAGGAGGATCAGATCTTCGCCTATATTCGGACTCTTCGCCCATATTCGGACGATCAAGCCATTCACAACCAGACCTTTGCGTGGATGTAATGGCCCACATCCTGCCAAGCGTTGGGCCAACTTGAAGGGTTCGGCCACTTGAGAAGTTCGGCCACTCGGCTGCGCCGTATACTCCCCCTCCGATGTGCGGAATCAACGGGATCTTCGCCTATGCCGCCGCAGCGGCGCCGGTCGATCGCGACGAGCTGATCGAGTCGCGCGAAGCGATGCGGAGGCGCGGGCCGGACGGCGAGGGCGCCTGGTTCTCCGAGGACGGCCGGGTCGGCCTCGGACACCGCCGCCTGGCGATCATCGACCTCTCGCCGACCGGCGCGCAGCCGATGCGTCGCGGCGAGAACGTGATCAGTTTCAACGGCGAGATCTACAACTATCGTGAGCTGCGCGACGGGCTGGAACGTCGCGGTGCGATGTTTGTCTCGCAGTCGGACACGGAAGTCGTTCTGGCGTTGTATGAGGAAAAGGGCGAAGCCATGCTGGGCGAGCTGCGCGGCATGTTCGCGTTCGCTCTGTGGGACGCGAAGCGGCGGCGCATGCTTCTCGCGCGCGACCCGTACGGCATCAAGCCACTGTACTACGCCGACGATGGCGCGACCTGCCGCATCGCGTCGCAGGTCAGGGCCCTGATCGCCGGCGGGCGCGTGTCGAAACAGTTCGACCCTGCGGCTGGCGCGGCGTTCTTTCTTCGGGGCACGGTTCCGGAGCCGTTCACGATGTACGCGTCGGTGAAAGCGCTGCCGGCCGGATCGTTCGTTTGGGTCGGCGAGCGAGGCGCAAGCGAACCTGTGTCGTATTTCTCGATTGCCGAGACATTGCGCGATGCGGTCGATCGACGTGAGCCGATGACCGAGGAGCAACGCCGCGCGCTCGTGCACGACGCCGTTCTCGAGTCGGTCCGCTACCACATGATCGCCGACGTGCCTGTCGGCGCGTTCCACTCCGCCGGAATCGACTCCAGCGCAATCGTCGCGCTCGCGCGGGAAAGCGGCGCCAGCGGGCTTGAGACGATGACGCTGCGCTTCGAGGAGTATCGCGGGCGGCACAACGACGAGGCGCCGCTGGCCGAGCTCACGGCGCGGCGTTACGGCGTTCGCCACGCCATCCGCGAGCTCACGCTTGCCGAGCTCAAGGGCGAGATGTCGCGCATCTTCGACGCCATGGATCAACCCTCGGTCGATGGTCTCAACAGCTACTTCATCAGCAAAGCCGCCGCCGGGATCGGGCTCAAGGTGGCGATGTCCGGCACCGGCGGCGACGAGTTGTTCGGCGGTTACACGTCGTTCCGCGATATCCCGCGATGGATGCCGATCACGTCGGTTCTCTCGCGCTTCCCAGGACTCGGCGAAGGAGTGTATCGCCTCAACCGCTCCCTGGCCCGCCGCACTCGCTACATCAGTCCGAAGATGGGTGAGATCCTCCGCTACGGGTCGAGCTGGGCCGGCGCGTATCTGGTCAAGCGGGGCCGGTTTCTCACGGACGAGCTCCCCGCGATTCTCGGCCCCGACGTCGCTGCTGAGGGGCTGCGCCGTCTCGATCTCCTCGGCCTGATCGAGCGGGCGGTGACTCCCGACCCCGGCAATGCCTACGCTCGCATCGCTGCGCTGGAATCATCGCTCTATCTGCGAAACCAGCTTCTGCGCGACATGGATTGGGCCAGCATGGCGCACTCGCTGGAGGTGCGCGTTCCGCTCGTCGACGCTCATCTGCTGCGAAGAATCGCGCCGGCACTGGTCCATCGGAAGGAGCGAGGAAAAGGCCTGCTCGCCAACGCACCGAGGCCTCCGCTGCCGCCGGAGGTGCGGAATCGTCGCAAGACGGGATTCACGCTTCCCATCAGGGAATGGCTCGCGCAGGAAGGCACGGGCGTGGAGTACGGCAAGCGAACGTGGGCGCGAAGGGTGTACGAGGTGATGTTCTCGAGCGCTATGGGACGGTGGTGAGGGCGGCGTGTCCTCGACGAACTCACCTTGAAAGAAACGCGAGTCAAATCCGGCGACGGCGACGACAACGGCAACGGCCACGAAGGACAGTTGCCTCCCACTGCGAAGGATAGGATCGCCTCTC
>DASQGS010000149.1:0-10259 GCA_035632455.1 Thermoanaerobaculia bacterium
CCCCCCCCCTACATTTGCTACCATCGCGGTCCGCGCCAAACGATTTCATGACAACGGCAACTCTCAACTACCGCTCCTACTTCGGGCCGGCCTGCCCGCATTGCGACAAGACCCTCGATCTGGCGACGATTCGCAACGGACCCGAGGTCTGCCCGCACTGCGAGACTGACTTCGAGGCCACGATCTTCGCGCCACCGGACCGCTCGCCCGGCGTGTTGCAGCTCGCACAGACAGGGCCTGGGGGCGCGAGCGCCTGCGCCAATCACGCTCGCAACGCCGCGGTGACCAACTGCGACCGCTGCGGCCTCTTCATCTGTTCGCTCTGCGTCATGGATCTAGGCCAGGCGCACTACTGCCCTGCCTGCCTGGAGCGGCTCACCTCGGACGGCTTCGATGCCGGACGGATGCGCTTCCGCGACTACTCGCGTCTGGCCGGGCTCTTCGCCGTGATCGGCCTCGTCATGTCGTTCATCCTCGGGCTACCATTGGGATTGCTCTCAATCTACTACGCGATCCGCGGGATCCGCGACCGGGCCAAATTCAGCACCTCGGTCGTTCAGTCGGTTCTCGTGATCATCGTCGCCGTCGCTGATGTCATCATCGGCATCATCGGCCCGGCCGCGATGTTCGGTCTGATCAAATTATGAAACCGGCGAAGCGCAAGCTGCTCGGCCGCAACTTCGGTCTCGCCACCCGGCAGTACGTGTACGAGACCGAGGGCGGACTCGAGATCGACCAACTCGATTTCTACGAAGTCGTGCGGCGGCGCGTGCTCTTCGAGGACGTCCAGTTGGTGACCTACCACCAGGAAGTCCGCTGGCCGGCCGTGACGGTGGCGGGGCTGATCGGGCTGTTCGGCTTGATCATCGGCATCATCATCTTTCTCTCGGATGACAAGACCACCGGCGGCACAGTCCTCATCATCACGGCGCCGTTCGTGATCTGGCCGCTGCTGCGCATCTTCCGAAAGCTCGACGTGGTCACCGTCTTCGGACGCCGCTCCAAGACCTCGCTCCGCTTTCTCTGGCGCAAAGAGCGGGCTCGTGAGGTCCATGACCAAATCGTCGACCAGGTCCGCCGCGCTCAAGCCGGTCTCGCGGAACAGATCGCCGCGACGGAACCGCCGCCACCCGCGGTGTCCACGGCACCAAACGTTGAGCCTCGGCCCGAGGAGCAGTTCCCGATGCCGCCGGCCGAACAGTAGGTATGGACTGCGGCGGCTTGGCCGCCGCTTTCCGCCGCCGAAGGCGGCGAGAGTCTGTAGCCCCCGCCTTCAGGCGGGGGTCGGTCGGGCGCCACCACAAAACTAGTCGAGCCCGCAAACGCGGGCGAAAGATCCTCGGCAACGCAACGGGTCCGAGGTAGCCTACCGTCGGGACTTCCGCTCGGCATTGCTCTAAGGCAATGTCCCATACCTACAGCAATCTTCTTACGCACCTCGTATTCAGCACCCACGATCGGCGACCGTGCATCACGGGAGAGATGCGCCCACGTCTCTTCGAGTACATGTCCGGTATCGCGCGCGAGCTTCGCACAACGGTGCTGGCGGCCGGAGGAATCGCCGACCATGTCCACATGCTGATCGTCACGCCGCCCTCGCTTTCGATCGCCGACGCGCTTCAGGAAATCAAGGGCGGCTCTTCGAAATGGTTGCACGAAACATTCGGCCCAGTCTTCGATTGGCAGCGAGGATACGGCGCATTCAGCGTCAGCCGGTCGAATGTCCCGAGTGTTGTCCGCTACATCGAGCGGCAGGAGGCGCACCATCGAAAGCGTGATTTCAAGCAGGAATTCCTCGAATTGCTGCGGCGCAATGGCGTCGAGATCGATGAGCGCTATCTGTGGAAATAGGCTTCGATCTTTCGGCCGCGTTGCGGGCTCGACCTGGACCTTGGGGCGCGCCCGCCCGACCCCCGCCTGAAGGCGGGGGCTACATACTCTTGCCGCCTTCGGCGGCGAACAGCGGCAGCAAGCCTGCCGCACTCCATATTTCTAACTTTCTGACTCCTCAGGCGTCTATCCGACCAGAGCGATGCGAGGAGCACTGGCCATAGACTTCACCAGGATCGTGACCGAGGGACCGAACATCGAGGATACGGCGCGGACGGCGCGGAGCGACGACCGCCGCCTTGCCGCGGCGTGCGCGGCGGGCGATCCCGAGGTCTTCGAGGAGCTGTATCGGCTCCACGGCGATCGGATGAAAAGCATGGCCTGGAACCACCTCGGCAACATCGCCGACGCCGAGGATGCCGTGCAAGAGACCTTCATCAAGATTCATCGCGCTGCCGGCGGTTACAGCGGCGAGGCCGCATTCTCGACCTGGCTCTTCCGCATCCTCATCAACACCTGCTACGACCAGCTTCGGCGGCGGAAACGGCGCGCCGAGGAATCGCCGATCGATGATGACCTGGGCGCGATGCGCGCCGCGACGACCGTGGACGAAACGAAACGCCTCGCGCTCCGCAAGCTCCTCGCCGCTCTGCCGGAACAGCGCCGCAGCGTGTTCGTGCTCTTCGAGATCGAGGGACTCAGCCACGCCGAGATCGCCACGATCCTCGACATCACCGAAGGCAACTCCAAGTGGATTCTCTTCTCGACCAAGAAGCAGCTCCAGGAACAGTGGCGGGCGGCACGCTGAGGCGGGCCCGGCCATCGGAAGGTTTCGACATGACGACCTGCAATGACATCGACGACCTCCTGCTCGAAGGCGACAGCATGGCCATGCAGCGTGCGGCGAGGCACGCCGAGAATTGCCAGTCTTGCCTCGAAAAGCTCGCTGCCTGGAACGAGATCACTGCTCTCGCCCCGTCGCTGCGCACGACGTGGCAGAGCGACCTGCTGTGGCCGCGCATCGAGCGATCGCTCCGCGCCGAGCGCCGCCGCATCCGGCCGATCGTCTGGCAGATTGCCGCGGCGTTTCTTCTCGTCGCCGTGTTGGGCGTGACCGTCTGGGAAGTCCGGCGAACGGCGCGGCAATCAGCGTTCGACGATGCCATCCTTCGCATGACCGCCGTCGATGAGGTCGAGCGCACCGAGCGCGCTCACGTCGCTGCCATCGAAAAGCTCGAAAAGCTCGCCGCCCCGCAGCTCGAAAATGCCTCGTCTCCGCTCATGATCAGCTACAAAGAGAAGCTGATGCTGCTCGACGATGCCATCGCCGAGTGCCAATCCAACATCCAACGCAACCGACAGAACGCACATCTCCGCAGGCAGTTGCTCGCCGTCTACTCAGAAAAACAGAGCACGCTGCAGGAATTGGTGCGGGAGGAATCCCATGTCTCGACTCCGTAAGTCTCTCTTCGCCGTCATCGCTGCGATCGCCGCAACGATGGCCGCCTCGGCGCTCCGAGCCGGCGACCGGTACGAGCGCGTGTTCAACAAGACTCTCCCGTTCCAGGGCGGAAAGGTGACCATCGACCATCGCTTCGGCAGCCTCATCCTGCGAGCGCAGCCGGGCTCGAACGTCGTGGTCAAGGCCGTGATCCGCGCATCGAATGACGAGTTCGGCAAAGAGATCAAGATCATCATGGTCCAGGAACCGTCCGGAATCTCCATTCGTACGATCTATCCAAGCAATGGCCATGTCTCGGCCAGCTTCAGCCTCGACGACAAGACGTACTACCACCTCGGCAACTCCTTTTCCTACTCAGTCGACTACGAGATCACCGTCCCCGAGAATGCGCCGGTCGCGGCGACGAGCCGCTTCGGCAGCATCGAGGCCACCGGACTCAAGGCTCCCGGTGAGCTCGTGAATTCGCAGGGATCGATCGCTTTGCGGAACGTCAGCGGCACCCAGCGCGCCGAGAGCTCGTTCGGCTCGATCGACGTGCAACAGAGCTCCGCCGATCTCGAGCTGAAGAACACGAACGGCTCGATCCAGGTGCGGTCGGTGCAGGGTAACGTCTCGGCGAGCACTCGCTTCGGGTCCGTGATCGTGCTCGACGCCACCCGCAACGTGACCGTTCACAACGCCAACGGCAGCCTGCAGCTCCGAAACATCGGCGGCAATGCCAAGGTCACCGGAGGATTCGGCTCCATCGAGGTCAGCGCGGTCAAGGGCGACCTCGATCTGCAGAACGGCAACGGTCCGGTGGAGGTCCGGGATATCACAGGCAAGGCGACGATCAAGAACTCATTCGCCTCGGTTCACTTCACGAACATCGGACGCGATCTGGTCGTGATCGCGAACAACTCGAAGGTCGAGGGATCGAAGGTCGGCGGAACGGCCACGATCGAGAGCAGCCTCAACGGCATCGAACTGAGCGACGTGGCCGGGTCAACGAAGATCACCGGCGCGAACGGCAACGTCACCGCGGTCGACCTGCGCGGCAACCTCACCGTCAGCAACCGCTTTGGTCTCGTCCGGGCCGAGCGCGTCCGCGGTTCAGCGGACATCGACAACGCCAGCGGTGGCGTCTCCCTGACCGACATCGGCGGCACCGTGAAAGTGCGCACTACGTTTGGCTCCTCGTTTCTAAAAGGGATCGGCGGTGCAATTCAGGTCGAGAGCGGGAACGGCGCGATCTCCATCGGCGGCCTGCGGGGCGCCTGCCAGAACATCAGCGCGAAGACCACGTTCGCGCCGATCCGCGTCGCCCTTCCGGCGAGCCCGAGCTACCGCGTCAATGCCCACACGAGCTTCGGCGAGATCAACACCGCCGTGCCGGTCACGGTGACCTCGAAGCGGGAGAGCGCGCTCGAAGGAAAGATCGGCGACGGGCGTTGTCTGCTCGATCTCACGACATCCAACGGCTCGATCACGATCGGCAAAGAGTGAGAGTGCCATCCTGACTGTGGCACAGACACTCCTGTCTGTGCCGCCGCGCCGGCTTCTAATGACACCGATGGTTTGGACGCGGACGGTGACCTCACGGGGATTCCTCTGCGTCCTCTGCGCCTCTGCGTTGAATGTTTCTCCGCCGCCAGTCCGAAGAAGAAGCATTCACCGCTGAGACGCAGAGGACGCAGAGAGTTTTTCGCAAGCTGTCATCCTTCTTCGTCGGCGCATCGCGCCGTCCTCTCGCTCACGATGACACGCCGGGCGCTGGTCACTTCGCGGCGCGGGCAACGACGCCGGCCGGCATTGGCGGCTCGCGATCGGCATAGAAACTCACGATGCCGTCGTAGATGGCCTGGGCCACGCGCTGCCGGTACTTTTTCGTCCGCATGAGCGCCAGATCCTTCTCGTTTCCGAGATTGCAAACCTCGAGGAGGAGCCGAGTGGGAACCATGTTGTAGCGGATGACCGCAGGGACCCACTCTCGGCCGTCGCGAACCACGTACTCGCGGATCGGATCATACGGATGCGCCTTCAGCCCTGCACTGGTGAACGCATCGATCACCGATTCCGCGAGGTCGCGCGACAAGCCCTCGGCGGTCAGCGATTCGTACTTCGAATGGTTGATCACGGGCGATTCCCGCACCTCTGCCCGGGCCAGGTAGACATCCCCGCTCTTCGTGAACGAGCCTCGTACGTAGCGCTCGCCCGGAATGTAGGCCATCGCGCCTCGCAGCGAGGGATGGATCGAGTCGGCGTGAATCGAGATGAACAGCACCTTCTCCTTCGGTACGCCGTCCCGAATCGCACGATGGAAGATCGAATTCGCCAGATACCAGCGGAGGTTCACGCCCACGACTGGATCGTCGAGCGAGTACATCGGCGTGGTCAGGACGATGTGATCTGTTCTCCCCACAGGGACGTCGCTGTCCGCCACCAAATAGCCGCCGGCTTTCGACATCGTGGTCGCCAAGACCGTCGCCGCCGACCGCTTCTCCAGGATGCGCTTGAGCCGGCACATCACGTCGTAGACGTAGCTTGACTCCCAGACGCCTTGGTGCGTCGTCCCGACGTCGCGCCCGCCGTGGCCGGCATCGAGGATCACGCGAACGCCGGCGAGATTCCGCGCTTCGACGCGCACGGCCATCTTCGAGCTCTCGCGCTTCGCGGCCTCGTGCTCCACGCGCATCGGATCGCCCGGTGGGCGGTACTCCGGCAGCAGCAGATCCATCGGGATCTTGACCGCGAAGCCGGCCCGGATCCTGGCCACGTCCTCGATCTTGTTGACCGCCACGATCCGCTCGACAACGTCGCCGACGTCCTTTGCGTAGACCCGGCCGGTAAAGCGGACAGCCACCGAGGAGTAGAGCGCCTCGCCCTTCCGCAATCGGTACACGGCGTAGGGCTCGGCGGCCTCGCGGTCGTAAGTCAGCGACGGCTGTCCACCGGCAGGCGCCTCCACGGCCGCCTCCGGAACATCCGCATGCGCTGGCGTACGCTGAGTCGAATCGTCTGCCGGTTTCCGAGCCTGCGATACCGTCGGTTCATTCCGCCCCTCCGCCCCACCGCCGCCGAATGCCGCGGTGAGCAATATTTTCGGAACGAGGATCGTGTCGCCCTTGTGGGTTGAGAGTCCCTGATTCTGATTGGCCTTTCGGATGATCGAGAACTTGGCGCCGTCGCCCGTGAGCCACTCCGCGATGTTCCAGAGCGATTCGCCTTCGACTCCCGTGCCTACGATCACGTGCGTCCAACCGCGGTCCGTCAGCCTGTCCGCGGGAAAGAGCGCGGTCATCACCTGACGCTGCAACTCGGGACGGAGAAGTGCGAATGGGACGCGCACCGGGCGATCGGTTCGGAGGGTATCGTCGGCGTCGTTGATCCGCGCCAGCTCTTCCCAGTTGTCAGCGTCGGCCGTGACGCGCTTGGCGAGGCGCGTCCAGGCGTCGCCCTTGTGCGGCATGACCGTGACCGAGATCTGGTAGTCCTTGAGCAGGGATGCGCGGATCTCGGCAGTGACTTGCGCCGTCGCAAAGACGGCGGGCGCGGTTTTTGCTGGCGTCGCGGCGGTATCACGCGTCGCCGATGATGCAGGAGTTGCCGTTGATTTGTGGGATCTCGCGGGGGTCGCGGCAACCAGCGGCAGCACGAGTGCCGCCTGAAACATCGCCCCCACCGCCCACACCCACCACCGACTCACTGCTACCTCCGCGGAATATGTGGGAATTCTAGCACGAGCGAGTGATTGGACGGATCGGTCCCATCGGTCCCATCGGTCCCATCCGTCCCATAGGTCCCATCAGCGCGGCACCCGCTTCCACCACCCCGTTTCCCTTTCAAACCACGCCGCCGCGCGGAACAACGAACGCTCGCCGAAATGCGGCGCCATGATCTGCAGCGAGAGCGGCAATCCCGCCGGCGAGAAACCCGAGGGGATCGCAATCGCCGGGATGCCGACGAGATTCGCCGGCGCGGTGAAGATGTCGGAGAGGTACATCGACAGCGGGTCGCCGGTCTTGGCGCCGATCTCGAACGCCGGCTCGGGCGTAGTCGGCGTCAGCAAGTAGTCGAAGCGGCCGAAGGCCTGGTCGAAATCGCGGCGCAGCTTCGCGCGCACTTTCTGAGCCCGGCTGTAGTAGGCGTCGTAGTAGCCGGAGGAGAGAGCAAAGGTCCCGAGCATGATCCGCCGTTTGACTTCATCGCCGAACCCTTCGCCGCGCGAGTCGAAATAGACGTCATCAAGCGTCCGCGCTCGCGCGCTGCGCCGGCCGTAGCGGACGCCGTCGAAGCGCGAGAGGTTCGCGCTCGCCTCGGCGTTCGCCACGATGTAGTAGATGGCAATCGCGTACCCGATGGTCGGGACGCTGACGTTCTCAATCACCGCTCCGCCTCGGCGAAGCACGTCGAGGGCCTGCTCGAAGTTCTGGCGCACTTCTCCTTCGAGCTTGCCAACAGCTTCGTTGACCACGCCGAAGCGGAGGCCGCTCACGCCTTTTCCGAGGTCCGCCGCGTAGTCGTCGACCGGCTCGTCGCTGGACGTCGAGTCGAGCGGATCGTGTCCGGCGACGATGGCGAGAATCTCCGCGCACTCCCGCACGGTCTTCGTCAGGATACCGATCTGATCGAGCCCCGAGGCGAATGCAACGAGGCCTGAACGGCTGATGCGCCCGTAGGTCGGCTTGAGCCCGACGACTCCGCAGAACGCCGCCGGCTGGCGCACCGAGCCGCCGGTCTCCGACCCGAGCGCCGCCGCCACCATCCGCGCTGCGACCGCCGCCGCCGAGCCGCCGGACGACCCGCCTGCAACGCGCGTCAGATCCCACGGGTTGCGAGTCGGGCCGAACGCCGAATGCTCCGTCGACGATCCCATCGCGAACTCATCGAGGTTCGACTTGCCGGCGAAGATCGCGCCAGCCGCGCGCAGGCGCGCAACCGCCGTGGCGTCGAAGGGAGAAATGAAATCGCCGAGAATCCTCGACCCGCATGTCGTCGGCATGCCGGTCGTCACGATGTTGTCTTTGATCGCCATCGGAACGCCGGCCATCCGCCCGCCTGGGGTTTCCATGGCCACGAGCTGCGAGTGCGCGGCCTCGCGGCCGACGCGAATGAACGCGTGCACCTCTTCATCGTGCGCGGCGATGGCTCGCAGCGATGCATCGACGTAGTCCCTCGGAGCAACTTCCTCCGCCGCGATTCGTTCGCGAGCCTCGGTCCAGGGGATGTCGAGCAAATCCTGCATTACTCCCCTCCGATGACCTTCGGCACGACGAAGTACCCGTGCGACCACGCCGGCGCGTTGTTCGCCACGCCAGCCGTGTCGATGCCCGGACGCGGCACATCGTCGCGCATCGGCGTCGCGGGCTGACCGGCTCCTTCTTCGAACCCCTCGACATCGACCTCGGCGAGCTGGTCGATGTACGACAGGATCTTGGTCATCTCCGCGGCCATCCGCTCCAACCCCGGCTCATCGAATTCGAGATGAGCAAGCTCGGCCACGCGATGGGCCTCGTCACGATCGATTTTCATGGAGGGAAGTTTAGCGCATGAAGCCCCCTCTCCCCGCCCGGGTCGTAGCGCCAAGAAACGCGGCGCGAAGTTCGGGGAGAGGGCAGGGAGAGAGGCAACACAGCGCGCAAATGTGAGTTGACGACATTGCGATTTGCGCGACGGTTTCCCCTCTCCCCAGCCCTCTCCCCGAATGACGTACTGCGTTATTGGCGTCACTGCGCGGGCGGGGAGAGGGAGAAGTCTACCTCCCGGCCTTGGTGGTCCTCCTCCCCTCATTCGCAATTCCGGTGAACGTGTCGTTCTGCACCAATCCAAGCCACGGGTCGGTCGCCGGCGTGAGGAAAATCGCCGAGTAGACGTGGCGATTCAGCTCCTCGAATGACGCGCTCGGCGTGGCGGCGAGCCAGCGGTGGATCTGGACGCGCAGGTCGAACTCATTGTGAAGCGTGTCCTCGGCGACGCTCTTCTTCAGTCTTGCGAGGAGTGGCTCCAACTCGCGGTCCGATCCGGGGGCGTTGCCGAAATGCTTCTCACGAATGAGCCGGATCGTGTTGCCGTCGAAACCGCCGAGGTCGACTTTGATCGTGGTGGTCGGAGTCACGCCCGGCGCCGCATTGATGCCCTGCTTCGCCCCGAACGACACCTTGTCGAGCATCGGACGCTCGACGGCCATCTTGCTCAGCGCTAGCGGAGCGGCCTGCCACGCGGAGTAGCTGGCGAGGACCTGCCCCTGTCGCGCCGCGGTGCCACGGTCTCCATCGGCACGGACGGCCGCCTCGGCGTTCGCGACCTGATTGCGAAGGTATGCGGCGAGCTGAGCCGCACGCGTCTTTTCCGGCCACAGGCGATAACCCATGGCCAGCCGGGACATCTCCTGGAGCTCGGACAGAAACGCGTTGGGCGCGTAGAGGCCCGGCAGCGCATCGAGTGGCGTGCCGTCCTCGGCGAGCAGGTAGTGGATGCTGTTGCCGGTGATCGTCCGCTGCAAGACGCGCCCGTCTCCGTAGTCGATCGTGACGCGGGGCGCGGGCCGCTCGGAGCTCCAGTGCAACACGAAGGCTTGCCGCAAGTACGTGGAGACCTGCCTGTTCGGATAGAGGATGGTGCGGAAGAAGCGGCTGTTCGCGCAGCTCAGCTCGTCGTCGAGGTTGCCGAGCAGCCGGAGCGACAGGATGGGCCGCCCGGTCCGCCGCGCCTCGGCCTTCGCCGCGTCGAGGTCGGTATACCAGTAGAGCCGCGACCAGACGCAGTCGAGTTGTCCACAGACTCGATCGACGGCCGCGCGGGCCTGGAGTCTCCCAGCGCGATCGAGCTTCGGCTCCATGCTGTTGTAGACATCCAGCATCACATCGACGGCCGGCTGTCCCTTGGCACGAAGCGAGACGATCGCAGGCGCCGCGACGCGAGCATCCGCGGAGAGAGCCTGTCGCGCCAGCGCCGCCAAGCCGGCTTCTTTCGCAACAGTGGAATTCCC
>DASQGS010000150.1:0-14447 GCA_035632455.1 Thermoanaerobaculia bacterium
GGGGTAGAGCGCACCGAAGGATCTCCTTGGCCAAAACTCGATTCTCGCAGGAAGATCCTTCGCCGCGCTCCACCCCCTCCGGGGGTTTCGCCGGCTCAGGATGACACCACGGTCATTTCTCTCAAGACCGGGGCGGCCCCGCCGACCCCCTCATCTTGATGCCACGATGGTCGCTTGGAAGCCGGCCCTCTCCAGCCTACACTGATGGCATTCATGAAACTGACGGTTGAGTTTGTGCTGCTGGTCGCGGTGATCGCAGCGGTGGCGGCGACGGCCTTCTGGGGCAAGCGGCACGCGCGGCGTTTGCAGCGGGCGCGGCGGATCAGGATCGATCGATTCAAGCTCAAGCGCCGGCACGCTGACATCGAGCTGGAGGTCTTCGGCAGCCGCGAGCTCGTGCAGGCGGTGCAGGCCTATGCCCGGGAGCACCACGTATCGACCGAAGTGGCGATGAAACAGGCGAAGACGTATCTCCGCGAGATCGTCCCGAAGTTCAACCTCCTGGCCTACTACCGTTTCGGCGCGCCGCTGGCCCGGGCCATCCTCTATTTTCTCTATCGCGTCGTCGTGGAGCGAAAGCCGATCCACGAATTCAACGAGCGGCTGCCGAAGGGCGCCGTCATCGTGTACGTGATCAACCACCGCTCGAATGCCGACTACGTCCTCGTCGCGCACATGCTCTTCAAGTTCATTTCGTTGTCGTACGCGGTTGGGGAGTGGGCGCGCGTGTGGCCGCTCAACCATCTCTTCAAATGGTTCGGCGGATACTTCGTCCGGCGGCGGTACCGCGAGCCGCTGTATCACGCCGTGCTGTCGAAGTTCGTGCAAACGATCACCCGGAACGGCGTGACCCAGGGAATCTTCATCGAAGGGGGCCTCACGCGCGACGGCGCGTTCCTGAAACCGAAGCTCGGAATGCTCGACTACCTCGTCACGTCGAAGCGCGATCCTGATTTCACGGTGCCGCTCTACCTGGTGCCGACCTCGGTGAACTACGACCGCGTGCTCGAGGATCGCAACTTGACCGAGGAGCTCCTCGGCCGCGAGGACCGCTCGTCGAAGTTTCAGAAGCTGCGCACGTCGCTCGAGTTTCTGTTCAAGAACACGTTCCGAAGCCTGATCCGGCGGTTCAAACGCTACGGCTACGCGATGGTGACCTTCGGCGAGCCGGTCTCCGTCGATGCCTGGGTCGCCGAGCATCCGGCGCTTCTTGCGGCGCGCTTCGAGGAACGAAAGGCCGCGCTCCAACAACTCGCCGAGACCGTGATGACGCAGATCTCGAACGCGCTACCGATCACGCCGGTGACTCTGATCGCTCGCATCCTTGCCGATCATGGCGGCGATGCCGTCCCCGAGGAAGCACTCATCGCCGCGATCGAACGGTATCGGAGCGAATGGCACCACCGCGTCTGGCTTCTCCGCGAGCACGACGGCGCGGGCATTCTCCGGGCGGCGCGAGAGGTGCTCGAGCTGCGGCACTTGATCGAGCAGACCGACGGTGGGTGGCGATGGAATCCTGCGCAGCGTCTGATTCGCGACTACTACGCCAACGCCCTCCTGACATTCGAAGAGGTCAAGCGCCGCGGCTGGCCGGAGCGCGGAGGCCGGAGCGTGAACATTCCGATTGTGAGGCCGGTCGAGACGTAGGTCACCGTCCTCCTGATGAGCATGGCGTGTAACCATTCTCTCGCGCGTCTGCACTTCTGCTTTCTGCCTTCGACCCGGCCCACCTCGTGGCACAATCTCCGGCCATGCGAATTAACAAGATGCTCTCCTTGCTGCCCGCCGTGTTTCTTCTCGCCTCCGCGCTCCTCGCGGCCGATCCTGCGAAGCCGGCGTTCGCGCCCGACCGGCGCGCCGATGAGGGCGAAGGGCCGTTTCCGCGCCTCATCATCCGAGGCGCCACGCTGATCGATGGCAGCGGCGCACCGCCGCAGGGGCCGGTCGACATCGTCATCGAAGGAAATCGGATCAAGGAGATCAGGAGCGTCGGCACGCCGAAGGTGGCGATCAAGCCCGACGCTCGCCCGATGAACGCGACGCGCGAGATCGACGCGTCGAAGATGTACGTCCTGCCGGGATTCGTCGACCTTCACGGACACATCGGCGGCGCAGAGCAAGGAACAACCGCCGAGTATGTGTTCAAGCTCTGGATGGCCCACGGCGTCACGACCGTGCGCGAGCCCGGCTCCGGCAACGGCGCCGACTGGACGCTTCACGAGCGCGACCGCAGCGCGCGCAACGAGATCGTGGCGCCGCGCATCGTTCCGTACATCTTCACCTCGCACGGCCTCTGGGACGGCGGAGCCATCGACACGCCGGAGCAGGCGCACAAGTTCGTGCAGTGGGCGGCGAAGAAGGGCTTCGAGGGCCTCAAGATCTTCTCCGCCGGCGATCCCGTATTCGATCCCGAGATCCTCGGCGCGCTGCTCGACGAGGCCAAGGCCCAGGGGCTGGGCTCCACGACTCACCTCTCGCAGATGGGCGTGGCTCGCACGAACATCCTCGATGCCGCGCGTCTCGGACTGCGCGGCATGGAGCACTGGTACGGCCTCCCCGAGGCGCTGTTCGCCGATCGGACCGTGCAGAGCTACCCGCTCGACTACAACTACAACGATGAGCAGCATCGCTTCGGCCAGGCCGGACGCCTCTGGAAACAGGCGGCGCCGCCGGGAAGCGAAAAGTGGAACGCGGTCATGAAGGAGTTGCTCGACCGGCACTTCGTAATCGATCCGACCCTGACCATCTACGAAGCGAGCCGCGATTTCATGCGCGCCTCCCGCGCCGAGTGGCACGACAAGTACACCCTCCCCTCGCTCTGGAAGTTCTATCAGCCGAGCCGTGAGGCTCACGGCGCCTATTGGTACGACTGGACGACGCAGGACGAGATCGAATGGAAGAATAACTATCGCATCTGGATGCAGTTTCTCAATGAGTACAAGAACCGCGGCGGCCGCGTAACGACGGGCTCGGACTCGGGATTCATCTTCAAGCTCTACGGATTCGATTACATCCGCGAGCTCGAGCTGCTGCAGGAGGCGGGCTTCCATCCGCTCGAGGTCATCCGCTCTGCGACGATGTACGGCGCCCAAACGATTCAGGAACCGAAGGGAAAGAAGGTGGACTTCGGCATGGTCCGCCCAGGCTTTCTCGCCGATCTCGTCTTCGTCGAGGCCAATCCGATCGCGAATCTCAAAGTGCTGTACGGCACCGGCACGCTTCACTTGAACGACGAGACCGGTGCCGTCGAGCGCATTGGTGGCGTGCGGTACGTGATGAAGGACGGAATCCTATACGACGCGAAGAAGCTGCTCGCGGACGTCGCGAAGATGGTCGCGGAGGCGAAAGAAAGATAACTATGTCGAGATGTATTGCTCCAACTGGCTGATGATGAACTGCTGCTCGTCGATGACGGCCTTGACCAAGTCGCCGATCGACACCACGCCGATCACCTTCCCCTCCTCGAGCACCGGCAGATGGCGGATGCGCTTGTCGGTCATGACCGCCATCGCCTCCTGAATGGTCAGGTCGGGCCGCACGCACGTCACGCGGCTGCTCATGATCGCGGACGCCGGCGTCTCCCGCGGTCCCTTCTCCAGCCGCGTGATTTTTCGGGCGACGTCGCGCTCGGAGACGATGCCCGCGACGTGATCGCCGTCGAGGACCAGCAGCGCGCCGACGCCTTTGTCGGTCATGAGCTGGATGACGTCGAGCGCCGAGTCGTCCGGACGCACGGCGTAGACCGTGGTCCCCTTCGTTGTGAGAATGTCCCTCACGGTTTTCATGAGCGTGCGTCTCCTTCGAGTCCCGGAGCAACGAGCCTGGATTGCGTGAGCGGATGATAGAGCGACCGCCGCTGTATCCGCAATGTCTCGCGCTGGGTGGGGACAATCGTAGGGCCCAGCCGCGCTGGGCCGAAAACTATCGCGGCCGGCGAACATCGAGCAGCGGTTCGGCACGGCGGCCCAGCGCGGCTGGGCCCTACGGCGAGGCGCCGGGGCGCATTGCAAAGGTTTCGAAAACGGGGTTGATCTGCGGGAGCGCATCCGCATACTCGCGGCATGAAGACAACAGCCGCGCTGATTCTTTTTCTCGCCCTTCTCGGATCCGCCGCCCACGCCGCTGATCCGGCCGAGGAGGTTCGCAAGAGCGAGATCGCTTTCCCCAAGGCCTTCGCCGATCGCGATTACACCGCGTTCGCCGCCTTCATCCTCGATGACGCCACGTTCCTCCCGGCCAGCCGCACGCTCTCGGGCAAGAAGGCGATCATGGAGGTCTGGTCGAAGTATCTCGAGCCGAAACAGCCGCCGTTCAGTTGGCGCCCCGAGCGCGTGGCCGTGAACGGCAGCGGCACGATCGGCCTCTCCACCGGCCCGGTCTTCGATCCCGACGGCAAGCAGATCGGCGTCTACTCGTCGATCTGGCTCAAACAAAGCGACGGCACGTGGAAGATCGAGTTCGATGGGCCGGGCTGCCCGCCGCCATGCCCGGCATCGCCGGCCGCGCACTGACCGCACGCGACGACGCCTCGTAGGGCCCAGCCGCGCTGGGCCGCACATACGGGTCAAGACCAATAGTCGGACCTTGGCAAGATCATTGGGTCAGCAACCAGCTGGTATTACAATATGGCCGGAGGGTAAGGATGGCCAAGCTGAGGACATCGATCACGAGCAAGGGGCAGACAACCGTTCCGAAGGCAATCCGCAATGCCCTCGGAGTACGCCCGCTCGACAACGTTTACTGGGAGGCCGCGGACGGTGTGGTCCGCGTGACCGCAGGCGAACCGGAGTTCTTCCGCTGGTTTGGTGCGATCCATGTCGGGCGAGGGTCGGTGTCCGGAGACATCGCGCGAGCGCGGAAGCTTCGCGGCCTTAGAACAACCTGACCCGAACGTCAGGAGACACGCTTTGCGCACCGTCGTCGACACAAATGCCAGACAAATAGTCAGGTCGCGACATTCGACCGTAGACTCGTCCGCCGGCTGAGTGAATCGGGAATCGCGACGTGGTGACACAGGTCGTCTTTGCGATGTTCCTCGCGACGCTGCCCTCCCTCGCGCAAATGCAGGCGCCGCCGAGCGGCATGCGCGTCACGTCGGGCGCCGCGCCAGGCTACGTCGACGACGTCGTCTGTAGAACGTGCCATCACGAGAAGCACGATTCCTACCAGGGTGTCGGAATGGCGCGGTCGATGCGGCGGCCTCGGGCGCAGGAGATGATCGAGGACTTCGCCCACTCGCGCTTCTTCCATGCGCCGTCGCAGTCCTGGTACGAGATGGAGTGGAACGGTACCGTGCTGCTGTTCCGCTCGTATCAGCTCGACGAGAACAAGAAGCGTATCCACGTCCTTGAACTGAAGGTCGATTGGATTCTCGGCTCCGGCCACCGATCGCGCGTCTATCTCTACCGCACGCCCGGCGGAGAGTTGTTTCAGTTGCCTGTGGCCTGGTACACCCAGGAGAAGGCGTGGGGCATGGCACCCGGTTTCGATCGCCCGGATCATGACGGCGTCGAGCGGCGCGTCCGGCGGGAGTGCCTGTTCTGCCACAACGCCTATCCCGACGTTCCCGCCGGGAGCGATGCGCATTGGGCACCGCAGACATTTCCCGCCGCGCTGCCGGAGGGCACCGGCTGCCAGCGATGCCATGGACCGGGCGCGCGCCACGCCCGGACCGCGCTCGCCGGCGGAGCCAAAGACGAGATCCGCGCCGCGATCGTGAATCCCGCGAAACTCCCGCCCGACCGGCGCGATTCGGTCTGCTTTCAATGCCACCTCCTCCCGGCCGTGGAGATGATCGGCGTTCGGCGCTTTGACCGACTCGATTACTCGTTCCGGCCCGGCGAGCTCCTCAGCGATTACATGCTCCACGTCGAGATCGAGGAGCCATCGATGAAGCCCGCCGATCGCTTCGAGATCAACCATCACGCCTACCGGCTGCAACAGAGTCTTTGCTACAAGAAGGGCGGAATCACATGCATCAACTGCCACGATCCGCATCAACCGATCGATAAGGATCCTCGGCTCGCCAGCGTGCGCGGCGTTTGCCTCGGATGCCACAAGCCGCACGAAGTGGTGGCCGGCGCTGAGAAGCCGGGCGATTGCACGACTTGCCACATGCCTCGGCGCCGCACACAGGATGTCGTGCACGTGATCATGACCGACCACCGCATCCAGCGCCGGCCGCCGGCGAATGCCCTCGCGCCGTTGCGCGAGCGCGAGCCCGACATCGCCGACGTACAGTTTCTCGATCCCGCTCACGTGCCAACCGGAACGCTCGGCAATGTCTATCGCGCTGTCACCGTGCTGCGCGCGCTCCCTGCGTATCGCGAGGCCCTGGCGCATTTGGCGCAGGAGTTGCCGAAGGCCGCTGCGCCGTCGAAGGTGCCGTCTTACGATCTAGTCGCTGCCGAGATTCAAGCGGGCCGGTACGCCGAGGCGATGAAGATCATCGCCAGTCTCCCCGCGGATGATCTCCGCGTGATCTCGTGGCGCGGCGCGGCGCACTTCGGCCTCGGCGAAACAGACGCAGCGATCGACGACCTCCGCCGCGCCGTGCAAGGCGCCCCCGAGGTGTACGAGTACCAGCTCACCCTCGGCGTCGCGTTGCACAAGCTGGGGCGCGACGCCGCCGCCCTCGCCCCGCTGACGCACGCCGTCGAGCTCCGCCCGACGTCATCGGCAGCGCTCACTGTTCGCGGCGAGGCCTTGGCCCTGCTAGGCCGCAAAGCCGAGGCTGAAGCGGACCGCGAGCGAGCTTTGGCGATGAGGCCGAAGTGAGTGGCCTATCCGAGCAACTGGTGCTCGATCGCGTATTGCACCAGCTCCGCGTTGTTCTTCAGGCCCATCTTCTGCATGATGCGTGCGCGGTGCGTGCCCACCGTCTTGACGCTGACGCTGAGCTCCGCGGCGATGGCTCGGGGCGGCTTGCCGACAGCGATCATGCAGAAGATCTGGAACTCGCGCTCGGAGAGAGTCTCGTGCCTCGCCTTTCCGCGGCCGTCCATCAGATCGAACGCCAAGCTCTCCGCGAACGCCGGCGTGAGGAAGCGCTCGCCGCGGGCGACGCGCCGGATGGCGTTGACGAGATGCTCCCTGGCGCTGTCCTTCGTGACATAGCCGGACGCGCCGGCCTTGAGCGCGCGGGCCGCGTAGGAGACCTGCTGGTGCATGCTGAGAATCAGTACCGGAAGCTGCGGGGCCATGGCTCGAATCTGCGCCAGAACGTCGAGACCTGGCCGGTCCGGCAGGTTCAGATCGAGCACGACCAGGTCAACGGTGCCGCGCCGCACCTGCTGGATGGCCTCGGAGCCGGTATGTGCCTCGCCGCCGACGACGATGTCGCCGGTCTCGGAGACGATTTGCTTGACTCCTTCGCGAACGATGTCGTGATCGTCGACGATCAAGACTCGGATCATGGTCGCATCCTGGCCGTGGGAATGCGCAGCGAGACGATCGTGCCGCGCCCGCGAATGCCTTCGAAGTGGACGACCGCGCCGAGGAGCTCGGCGCGCTCGCGGATGCCGATCAGCCCGAACGACGACGGGCTCGTTGCCTCCTCGGGCGTCAGCCCGCGGCCGTCGTCGCGAACCTCGAGCAGCAACTCCTCGCCCCGCTCTCGCAGGCGGAGCTCCACACGGCTTGCGTTCGAGTGCCTGGCCACGTTCGTCAGCGACTCCTGCACGATACGATAGATCGCCGTGGCACACATCAGGTTGACATCCGGGAGCTCGTCGGGGAGCGACAGATCGCACTCGATCCCCGTGCGCTGCTCGAACAGGAGGGCCTCGGTCTCGAGCGCTGCGATCAACCCGAGGTCGTCGAGCATGCTCGGACGGAGCTCGGCGGAGATCCGCTGGACGGCCGTCACCGTGCCGTCGAGCGTTCCCACGATTCGCGCCCGGATCGCCGCCGTCGCCGGCGACTGAGGCGTCATGCTCAGGAGGCCGCCGATGTCCATCTTCAGCGCCGTCAGCGACTGCCCGAGGTCGTCGTGAATCTCCCGCGCGATCCGGCGTCGCTCCTCTTCCTGAGCGACGAGCAGCCGCTCCGAGATGGCCCGGAGGTTTCGCTCGCCTTCCTGCATCCCCTGCTCGGCGCGGGACCGGCTGTCGACCATCTTGTTGAAGGCATCGCCGAGCGTGGCGATCTCAAGCGGGCCCTCGGCGGTGCTGACGCGCTCGTACGCACCCGCCGATGCCGATTCCGCAGCTCCCGCCAGTGCGTTGATCGGGCGCTCGATCGACCGCGACCAGACGAGCGTGATGACGATGACGAACAAGACCACTGCAGTCCCCGCAACCCCGGCGCGCATGTAAAACGCGCGCACCGGCCGCATCACCGTGGTGTCCGGAATTCCGACGGAGATCGACCATCCGATCTCCGGCAGATACGTGAAGCCGTACTGCCGCTCGATGCCGTCGATGCCTGTCGCGGAAGCCGTTCCTTCTCTCTTCAGAAGCACGAGATCCGTCGCTCCCATCCCGCGCACATTGCGCCCGGCCCAGCGCGCAGAGTCAGCGGAGCGCGCCACGACCGTTCCGCTCTGATCGAGGATCGTCACGACCGTGTTCCGCGGCAGGGCCTCCCGCTTGGCGACGGCCGGGAGCTGCACCAGCGCCAGCATGCCGTGCGGCGATCCGTCGCTCCCGGTCACCGGCACGGCCATAACCGAAACCCAGCGTCTGCCGATGATCCGGATCATCGGTCTCCGCGGAACGAGCCGGCCGGCCCGAAGCTCGGCATCGATCCACGGTTGCGCGCCTGCGGAGACCTCGCGATCCTCCCGGCTCATCGGCGTGGCCGCGCATCGCAGACGGTTTTCGCTGTCGAACAGGAAGAGATTCGAATACTGCGGGAAGAAGTCGACGATGGAGAAGAGGGAGTCGCACGGCGCGTCGTCGTGGTCCCGAATGGTGGGACGCTTTGCCATGAGATCGAGGAGCTCCAGGGACTCGCTGTTGAGCTGCCTCAACCCCTTCGCCGTGGCCCGTGCGATCTGCAACGATCGCGTCCGCGCCCCCGCCTGCGCGCGCCAGAGCTCGGAGACAAAGATCCAACCCAGCAGGATGAGCAGGGGAAGGGAGACCGTGGCAGCGAAGCTCGCCAGCCACCATCGGATCGACCAGGCGCGGCGGGACACGGTGGGAGTTTAGCGCAGGGCAATCGTGCTGTGACCGTGGTCCGCATATGTGCATCACCGGCATTCACACTGAGCTCCGATCGCTCACTCGCCGCATATGCACCAGTAGCGCGTCGTAGATGAACGACGCCCGTTCGACGATCTCGGCATCATCCTTCGCCACATCGTCCCCGAACCCCTGGCTGATGGCCCACAACCCGGCGGATTCCGGCGTGATCGCGATCTCCTTCGGGAAATCCGCGCCGTGAACGACGAGAGCGAGTTGTTTCAGTGGCCGATCATCGGGGAAGTGCTCGTCAACGAGCTGCTCGAACGAGCAGCGGCCCTTGTCGTCCTTGTGCGGATATCGAGCTCCGGGGGCATCGAAACCGATGGCGCTCTCCCGTTCCTGGATTCCGGCCACATCGCTCGGCTCGACGAATGCGATCTCGGCGCCGGGATCGATGAACCGGCGGATCAGCCATGCCGTCGCCGTCCGATTGACGTGAATGCTCTTGCGGGTGACCCACTTCATCGATGCCTCACTTCTTCGGAGAAGAATCGTGGACGACGAGAATCCACATCATCATCGTCCTTTCTTCGTGTAGTACACGTATAGGTCGTCCAGTGCTTGGGACGCCCGCCCGATACGCGCCCCATCGTCATGGTGGGCCATGGCGATGCTGGCGACGATCACCGCGAGGCCGGGAGTCTCAGGCCGGTCGAACTTCGCATCCTTGAGGTCGATGTCGTGCACGACCTCGGCGATCGCGCGAAGGGCTCGATCCCCGAGGTGCATGCGATCGATCAGGACCTCGAACGTGCAGCGATCGCCGTCGTGTGTGAGCTCGGCGTCGAACATGTCGAAGCGCACTTCGCCGGCGGAGGGCGCGTACTGCTTCCCGGATACGAACTTGAACGTCGCGTCGGGATCAACGAAGCGCTTGATGAGCCACGCG
Organism: Thermoanaerobaculia bacterium; assembly: GCA_035632455.1. Taxonomy (GTDB): domain Bacteria; phylum Acidobacteriota; class Thermoanaerobaculia; order Gp7-AA8; family Gp7-AA8; genus DASQGS01. The sequence continues at coordinate 10,078 of DASQGS010000150.1, forward strand.
CTCGCCATCCGATCGACATGAACGCCGGTTCGCGTGACCCAGGTCCGGCCGCGGAACGTCTCCGCCGGCGCCACCTGCGCCGCAGGTGGCGAATCGGCGAGCCGCTGGGCGATGTCCTCGAGCAGCGCGGTAGTGACCTGTCCCTTCGTGGCACCGAAGAAGTCGATGCCCTGAATCTCGCCCGCTCGCTTTCGCAAGCGCTGGAGAGCGGCGCTGATCCCGGCCGTATCGCGCCGCTTCCGCGATGCCGCTCTCAGGAGGTTCTTTGCCTCGTCCACGATGCTCGCGTAGTCCTCGTCGCGAGCGTTGCTGAAAAGCTGCTGGACCTCGCCGTCGTTCAGTCCCTCGATGACCCGGGCCTCGAACAGATTCGCCTCGCCGCCGGCGGAACGGATCTCGCGGACCGTCCACTGGAAGTCTTCCAGCGTGTTCTCAGCGGCGGGAAGCACGTAGACGGTGTTCTTGATCGCCACGGCACCGATTCGCTGCATCCGCCGGGCGATCTTGACGCGAAGGTAATTCGGGGTGGGCGGGAGCTGGTGGATGAGCAGCAGCCAGCGTGGATGTGACGGCGTCGGATCGTCCGGCATGAGCAGGGCTACTGTATCAGTCTCCGGCCATGTATACAACCGTATCATCACGATGGATCTGCATGATACGCTTGCGCTATTTGGAGGAGACGATCATGGAGGCTGGCCTGAAGCACGAGGCGGCGCGGCCCACGCTGTGGGACCTCGTTCTCTACTTTCTGCGCCTCGGCGCGCTCGGTTTCGGGGGGCCGGTCGCGCTCGCGAATTACATGCGGCGCGATCTCGTCGAGACCCGCGGATGGATCGCGAACGAGGAGTACGAGAACGGCCTCGCGCTGGCTGCCGCGTGTCCCGGACCGCTCGCCTACCAGCTCGGCGTGTACTGCGGCTACATCCGATTCGGGGTCGTGGGAGGCCTTGCCGTTGCCGTCGCGTTCGGACTCGCGCCGTTCTTGATCGTGACGGCCGCGGCGTATTTCTACGTCCGTTTCACCGGCAACTGGCAGTTGCGGGCGCTCTTCTACGGCATCGCTCCGGTCGTCGTCGCGCTGATCGTGAAGGCATGCTGGAATCTCGGCAAACGAACGCTTCGCAACGATCGCCTGGCATGGGCGTTCGCCGTCGCGGCCTGCGCGATCACGGTCATCGTTCAGAGGGAACTGGCGTTGATGTTCATCGCTGCAGGGCTCCTCGGCGCATTCGTCTTCGGTCGCTCTGCTGCCCCGACGATGGTCGCCACTCCAACGAAACGACCCAGCGCCCGCGCGAACGCGCTCGCCCTCGCCCCCGGAGCTGCCCTCTTTTCAGGGACGACCGCCAAGCTTTTTCTCTTCTTCTTCAAGACCGGACTGCTCGTCTTCGGCAGCGGCCTCGTGATCGTGCCGTTTCTCAAGACGCAGGTCGTCGATCAATACCATTGGCTCGGCAACCGCGCGTTTCTCGACTCCGTCGCCATAGGGATGATCTCGCCCGGGCCGGTCGTCATCACCGCGACGTTCGTCGGATATCTGCTGAACGGGCCGGTCGGCGCCCTAGCGGCGACGATCGGCATCTTCTCGCCGCCCGTGCTCTTCACGATCCTCGCGACACCGATCCTCCTTCGCTACCACAAGCACCCGCGCGTGGCCGGATTCATACGCGGCGTCGGCGTGACCGTGGTCGGCGTGCTCGTCGGGACGACATGGCTCGTCGGCAAGGAAGCGATCGGCGACTGGCTGACGGCGGCGATTGCGCTCGGCAGTCTGCTCGCGATCATCTTCTGGAAGAAACTGCCGGAACCGCTCGTCATTCTCGCGGGAGGGATGATCGGCCTGCTAACGTATCAGGCGATTCGGCCCGATTGGCTGCTTCGTTAACTTTGAAGGAGGCACCCATGCACGCAGTTCCAGTGACAATCCTGCTTCTGGTTTCGCTCAGCGCCGCTCCGGCTGGTTTTGCTGCGGAGCCAGCGAAGACACATACGTTCACGTTCGAGAACGACACTGTCGGCGCCCCGCCAACTGACTTCGAGCTCGCCCGGACCGGCGGCGGCGCCGAGGGAAAGTGGACCGTGCAGATCGAGCGAGGCGGGAAAAACCGCGCTCTGCTGCAATCGAGCGCGGACAAGACTGGACGAAAGCGGACTCGGTGATCGAGTTCGACGATTTCACCGTGGCGCCGTAAGGTCAAGTCAGCGCACAATATCGGCATCGCTTCTGAGAAGCACAGATCGCGCGATCGCGGCGAGCTCGCCAGCGATTCGAAGGAGGGCACCACATGCGAATCGTCCCCACCATTGCCACAATCGTCTTCTGCGCCACGCTCAACGTCCTCGCCGCCGACCCGCCGCCGAGTGGTCCCTGGACCAGCACCATCGGTGCGGGACTGGCCGTGACCAGCGGCAACAGCGACACGAAGAACTTCAACCTCTCGGCGGCGACGAAGTACGACCCGAAGACCCGCCTCGTGTTCAAGGCAGAGGCAAGCTACCTGCGCGGCAGCGCGAACGGCGTCACGCAGGTCGACAAGGCCTCGGCCGCCGCCAGGGAGGAATACTCCGTCTCCGAGCGGGCCTTCGCTTTCGGCGAGCTGTCGTACCTGCGGGATCGATTCAAGGGAATCTCGTCGTTCATCTCACCGCTGGCGGGAGGCGGCTATCGCATCATCAAGAGCACCGCGAGGAACCTGACGGTCGACGGAGCGGCAGGGGCGCAAATCGAGAGCGATACCGGAGCGAGCCGCTCGACCAGCGGGGCTCTCAAGGCCGGCGAGGACTTCGACTGGGCGCTGTCGGCCTCGACCAAGTTCACCCAGAAGCTCACCAGGATCTGGAAGACGAGCGCCTTCGGCGACGCGCTCTACCACTTCGATGCCGGAATCAGTACGGCGGTGAGCACGCGGCTGCAGTTGAAGGTCTCATATGCCTACGACTACAAGACGCGACCTCCTTCGCCTGCGATCAAGAAGGGCGACGGCTCGTTGATCGCCGCCCTGGTGTTCAAGTTCTGACGCAGGAGCCGAGTCAGTCGGCCTTGTCTTCCTGCGGGCGCTCGATCCCGGCGATCGAACAAGACTCGCGCTCACCCGTGGCGAACGAGCCGGCGAAGGGTGCGTCGCACTGTATGAACGATTGGTCACCCCCGGTGTCCGCGCAGGCCGTGAAGCCCGGGCCCCTTCCAACCTCATAGTACGAGACCGAGCAGTCGAGCAGGAACGTATAGATCGGCTCAGGTGGAGCGCCCTTTCGCCACGAGCCTTTCACGGTCGCCTTATAGGTCCGCTGTTGATCGCTGTCAGTCGACGAGATGAAAATCGCAGGTGCGATCGAGACGTTCTTGTAATCAGCGAGCCTTCTTTGGATCACGCCCAATCGCTCGTTCGTTCCCAGCTCCGTTCGTGCCTCGGGTGCGAGCTGGCTCCGGAACCTGTCCAGGTTGCCGCTTCGGACCGCGTTGACGGCGCGCCTGGTCGTCGCCATGGGAGCGGACGTAGCGCAGCCGGCCGCGGTCAGGGAGACCGCGAACACGAGGAACAGTGTGTGATTGAGTAGACTCGGATGGATGCTGCGGTTGCTGCGAGCTGGCGTGTCTCTCATCTCCGACTCCTTCAGATCCCTCGCTTCGCTCCTCCGATCACGGATTAAGCGCTCTCGGCCAAACGCTGTCAATCCTGATCCCCCGAATGACTACGACCGACTGCGAAGGCTGCGCGTCAGCGATCCGTCACAAATAGTGGACTGCGGTAGCCTTTGGAGTGCAGTGGCCTATGGACTGCGGCGGCTCGCTGCCGCTTTCGTTGACCACGGGCGAAATGAAAGGCCACTCGCGCTCACTCCGCAATCTGCACATGCAAGATTCCTGCCTCTGGCGCGAACGGCGGCGGCGATCCGCCGCAGTCCATATCGTCACGCCGCGCCGGTCAAGTCGACCGTAACCCTCACAGCGGACAGCCACTTGACTCGCCATGTACCGGAGCCTATCCTCGCCATACTTCCCGACTTGAACGTTTATCCTGGTCCGCCGTCGAGTTACTCGAGCTTCACGGTGAAGTGTCCTGCAAACACAGGAGGGAGCCACAATGACTCCAGGACTTCAATTGATCGGCCGAATCGGTGCTGTTGTGTCGTTTGTCGCCTGCTTGGGCGCCGGTGTGTGGCTTCTCTGGTCCACGGGCATCAACCACAAGGACGATGCCCTTTCGACCGCGCTCGGACTCTACTTCATCGGCAAAGCCTTCTTCGTGGGGCCGATGCTCGCTATCGCATCGTGCTCGCGGTAACACGGAATGCGGCGGCCGCAGCCGCCGAAAACCCTCTCCCGGCGGGAGAGGGTCGCCGCGCAGCGGCGGGGTGAGGGGCCTCCC
>DASQGS010000151.1:0-4720 GCA_035632455.1 Thermoanaerobaculia bacterium
CGCGGCGAGGGCGGTCCGGCAACGGCGGCTGCATTCATCACGGCGAACCTCGATATCCGGTTTCTCGCGACCGGAGAGCTGCTGATCGCCGACAACAGCCGTATCTGCAGCCTCGGAGCGGACAGGCGGCTGCGGCGCTTCGCGGGCAGCGGCGTCTTCGGTCCCGGGATCGACGTGCCGGCGCTCAAGGCGTCGATCGCACCGGCATCTCTTTTTGTTGCGAACGAAGGAACGATCGACTTCGCCGGCGGCAGCCTCGCCGTTTTTCGGATCGACTCGGCGGGAATCGTGCGTCACACCGCGGGGAGGGTCGCCGTTTGCGACTACTCAGGCGATGGCGGCGACGCGCTGAGTGCAGGTCTCTGCCAGACGTGGGACGCGTTGCGGGATGCGGGCGGGAACCTCCTCATCGCCGACTCCAACAACAACCGGATCCGGAGGGTCGACGCGGGAACGGGCGTCATCAGCACGTTCGCCGGCAGCGGCCCGGTCAACGGCCTCGAGCGATACGGCGCCGGATCGACCTGCGGTGACGGAGGTCAGGCCGCGAGCGCCTGCATCAACACGCCATACGGGCTGACGTACGACGACGCAAGCAACCTGTACGTCTGCGAAAACGAGGGACGCATTCGGAGGATCAGCCCATCCGGCGTGATCGGGACGTTTGCCGAGGAGCACTGCACGAAGCTGGCATGGGCATTCGGTCACCTCATCACGGTCGCTGGCGACCACATCGCGAAGATCTCGCGCAGCGGCGAGGTTGCGTCGCTGACGAGTCGCAACATCGGATTCTCCGGCGACGGCGGGCCTGCAACCGCCGCGCGCATCTTCGCCCTGAAACAAAGCCACGGCGTGGCGATCGACGGTGACGGGAATCTATTTTTTGCCGACGGCGACAACTTGCGCATCCGGGCCATTCGCTACGGCGCCGTTCTCGCGCCGGCGGGCGCGACGATCCAGGCTACGGCAAGCGGATCGACGATTCGCGCGATCGTCTCGGATGCGACCGGACATGCGGCGGAGGGCGTGCGAGTCGATTTCGCTGCACCTTCGTCCGGCGCGTCGTGCACGCTCTCGGCACCGTTCGCGATCACGGATGCGAACGGCACAGCAGCCGTGACCTGCGTCTCGAATTGCGCGCCGGGAACGTACAGCGTGACGTTGACCAACGGCGCCGGGCCTTGCCGGCGCCGCAGCGCACGCCATTGACGTTGAGAGTCCGATTGAGATCCATGACGCAATTACAGCGCGAGAAGAGCGTCGACTACCGCACGCGCCCGCGCCGCGTCGAGCGGGTTAGTAGTGATGCCATTCGTCCTAACGGCATGACGTAGGCTCAACGGCTGCAAAGAATTCCGCGAGCTTTGCCGCGTCAAGGTTCCCGTTCGTCCGCACGCTGCTGCATAGATCGAGGCCGAACGGCTGCACGGTCTCGATGGCTTCGCGAACGTTGCCGGCATTCAGGCCTCCGGCCAGAAAGAGCGGGATGGGGATCGCTTCACGGATGCGCGCGCTCAGGCGCCAGTCGTGCGTGCGGCCGGTGCCGCCGAGCTCTTTGACCGGCAGCGTCTGGTTGCCGGAGTCGAGGAGGATGGCGTCGACGTCGCCAGCGACTCTCGCGGCCTCAGCGATCGATTCCTCGCCTTGAACATGAATCACTTGTACGAGCGAAATGCCCGGAAGCGCGGCCCGCAGTTCCGCGTAGGTGCCATGCGTCAACCGGTCGCAGATCTGGATCGTGTTCGTCCGGCAGCGGCGTTGCTGAGCGATGATCGAGGCCGCATCCTGCCGCGATGTGAGAAGGAACGTGCCGATGGGCGGCGGCACGGTCGCGGCGATTGCGGCAATCGTCTCCTCATCGATCACGCCCGGTCCGCTCGGCATCGCCGACACGAGCCCGAGCGCCGACGCGCCGTGAGCAATGGCCATGCGAGCTTCGTCGATGCTGGCGATGCAGCAGATCTTGACTCTCAAGTACACTTGATCCTCTCAGTAACACTGTGTCTGTGGTGAATACACTTTCTTCATACGGCCGAAAAGTTTCACCACAGACGCACAGAGCACATAGAGGGATTCGCTTGATAAGCAGAGATGGCATTCATAAGAAACTCTCTCTTTGGCCTCTGTGTCTCTGTGGTGAATGCCTTTTCTCACGCGGAGACGCGGAGATCGCGGAGACAGTAAGACCATTTCTGCTTTCTGCCTTCTGCTTTCAGCCTTTCATGCCGTCCCGATGAAATCGACCACGAATGCGTTGGCCGGGTTCTTGGCCACATTCTCCGGCGTGTCCACCTGCTGCACGCGCCCTTCGTTCATCACCACGATGCGATCGGCGACGCCGAAGGCTTCTTCCTGATCGTGGGTCACGAAGACGCTCGTGGTATGAATCTCGTCGTGCAGCCGCCGGAGCCAGTCGCGCAGCTCGCGGCGCACCTTGGCGTCGAGCGATCCGAATGGCTCGTCGAGCAGCAGCAGCTTCGGCTGCGGTGCCAGCGCCCGTGCCAGGGCCACGCGCTGCCGCTGGCCGCCTGAGAGTTGAGCCGGATAGTGCTTGCCGTATCCTTCGAGCTGGACGAGGCGCAGGAGCTCGCGCACGCGCTCGTCGGCCTCGGCGCGCGGGACGTTCCGCACGCGCAACCCGAAGGCAACGTTCTCGAACACGGTCATTTGATTGAAGAGCGCGTAGTGCTGGAAGACGAAGCCGACGTTGCGCTCGCGCGTCGAGCGGTTCGTCACGACGTCTTCATGAAAACGCACCTCTCCGGAATCGGGCATCTCCAAGCCGGCGATGATCCTCAGCATGGAGGTCTTGCCGCAGCCCGACGGACCGAGCAGCGCGGTGAGCTCGCCGGTCGGCGCGAGAAACGACGCGTCGTCGATCACGCGATATTTGCCGAAGGACTTGATGACATGCACGACCTCGATGCTCACGGCGACTCTCCCTTCGACTGCGATCGCTTCGACACCAGCGTCTTGACCACCAGCGTCACGAACGCCAGCAGCATGAGCAGCGACGCCACGGCGAAGGCGTCCGTGAACGCGTACTCGTTGTAGAGGATCTCCACGTGCAGCGGAATCGTGTTCGTCTCGCCTCGTATGTGGCCCGAGACGACCGAGACCGCGCCGAACTCACCCATGGCTCGCGCGCTGCAGAGGACGACGCCGTAGAGCAGGCCCCACTTGATGTTCGGAAGCGTCACGCGGCGAAAGACCTGCCATCCGCTCGCACCGAGGACCACGGCGGCCTCCTCCTGATCGCGGCCCTGGCTGCTCATGAACGCGATGAGCTCGCGGGCCACGAAGGGGAACGTGACGAACGTGGTGGCCAGGACGATGCCGGGCCAGGCGAAGATGATCCTGACGTCGTGAGCCTGCATCCACGGACCGAGCAGTCCGCGGTTGCCGAAGATCTGCACGAAGATCAGCCCCGAGATCACCGGCGAGACCGCGAACGGCAGGTCGATCAACGTGACCAGCACGCTCTTTCCGCGGAAGTCGAAGCGCGTGATGGCCCAGGCCGCGGCGAGGCCGAAGAGCGTGTTGAGGGGCACGACGATGGCGGTGGTGATGAGCGTTAGCCGGATCGCGGCCCTGGCATCGGGCTGGATGATGGCCGCGGCGAACGCCCGCACGCCATGGCGCAGCGCCTCGACGAAGACGATCGCCACCGGCGCGAACAGCAGCAACGTCAGGAAAAGAAAGGCCACGATGATCAGCGCCGCTCGCACCAGAAACGGCTCGGTCTGCGTGCGCGGCCGGATCGCGGGCGTGGGAATCGCCGAAGTTCCCGGTGTGACCGCGCTCATTGGGCGACGCTCCCCTGCATCCTGCGGCTCCACCACTGAAGGCCGTTGATCGCCAGGAGCATGGCGAACGAGATCACGAGCATCACCGTGGCCAGGGCATTCGCGCCGGTGTCGTCGAACTGCTCGAGCTTCGTCACGATCAGCAGCGGCGTGATCTCGGTCCGCATGGGCATGTTGCCGGCGATGAAGACCACCGAGCCGTACTCGCCGACGCCGCGGGCGAACGCAAGAGCCGCGCCGGTCAGGATGGCCGGCGCGAGCTGTGGAAGGATCACGCGTCTGAACGTCTGCCAGCGGTCCGCGCCGAGCGTCGCCGCGGCCTCTTCCACGTCCGACCCGAGCTCTTGCAGGACCGGCTGGACGGTGCGGACGACGAACGGCAGGCCGACGAACGTGAGGGCGACGACGATTCCGAATCGCGAGAACGCTCCTTCGATGCCGCCGCGCGCGAGGATGCCTCCGATCCATCCGCTCTTCGCGTAGATCGTTGTCAGGGCGATTCCCGCGACCGCGGTCGGCAACGCGAACGGAAGGTCGACCAGCGCATCGATCAGGCGGCGTCCCGGGAACGAGTATCGGACGAGCACCCAGGCCACGAGAAACCCGAACGCGGCGTTTACCACGGAGGCTACGAGCGAGGCGCCGAAGCTCAGCTCGTACGAAGCAACCGCGCGCTCGGTGAGGGCTGCGCGCCAGAAAGAGTCCCATCCGATCGATACCGTCTTCATTCCGATGGTCGACAGCGGAATGAGGACGATCAGCAGCAGGTAGAGCAGCGTCCAGGCAATCGAGAGGCGGAAGCCCGGAATCGCGCTTCGAGTTCGGTGGCTCATTCGGCGATCACTTTACCGGAGCGTAGATCTGATCGAACAACCCGCCGTCGTTGAAGTGCGTTTTCTGGGCCGCGTCCCAGC
>DASQGS010000152.1:0-9879 GCA_035632455.1 Thermoanaerobaculia bacterium
TCACGGTCTACCGGTCCACAGCTTCCAGACCTTGCTCGCCGAACTGGGCTCCCGCTGCCGCGTCGTCTGTACCTTCACCGCTCACCCTTCGACCTTCACCCAGCTCACCAGCCCCACCTCCATCCAGCAAAGGGCTCTCGATCTCCTCGATCTTGTTCCCAGTTCGCGGAAACGCCCTTAACCCCTATCCTCAACAAATCTGGGAGCCTTGCGCCTCATCCACGTTCGAACTTCGGGCTAACCTGGTCGTCATCGGCGACCGTTACGCGGACGCGCTCGCCGCGAGCGAGGAGTGGATCGCACAATCGGGAGCGCTGCCGGTTCACGCGTTCGACCAGCCGCATACGCTCCTCGGCCAGGGGAGTCTCGGCATGGAACTGAGCACCCAGGCGCCTGCGGTCGAGACGTTGCTGGCCGGAGTCGGCGGCGGCGGTCTCATCGGCGGAATCGCATCATGGTACGGCGACAGAATTCGCATCATCGGCGTGGAGCCCGAGGGCGCGCCGACGCTGACGAAGGCGCTCGCGGCGGGCGAGCCTGTCGACGCCCCGACCGGAAGCATCGCCGCTGATTCTCTCGCTCCCGCCCGCGTCGGCAGCCTGATGTTCCCGATCGCGCAGAGGCTCATCGATCGAGTGTTGCTGGTCGGAGACGCAGACATCCTGCAAGCGCAAGAGACGCTCTGGTCCGTGGTGCGGCTCGTGGTCGAGCCGGGCGCCGCCGCGGCGTTGGCGGCGTTGCTCTCAGGCCGATACAAACCGGCCGATCAGGAGCACGTCGCAATCGTGATCAGCGGGGCGAACACGACGGCCGTGCGGTTTGGGGAGCGTTGAGGATCGCTGGGAAGCCCCAGCCGCCGAAGGCGGCGCAAGAATGTAGCCCCCGGCTTCAGCCGGGGGTTGGCGGTGGCGCGACAAAACCCTGTGAAGCCCGCGAAGCGGGCGGCAGATTGCCGGTGGCATGATCGACGCGAGATCGTCATCGCTTTGATTGCGCGCTGCGCGCGGGGTCCCCTCACCCGCGCTTCGCGCCGCCCTCTCCCGGCGGGAGAGGGCTTTTCGTTGGCTCGATCAACTGAGAGTCAAAATGTCCAAACTCCAGAACCGCCTCCGGCGGCTGCGTGCTGCACGAATGCGCCCTGCATTTTCGGCATCTCTGCCTTCGAGCGGCGTATCATCATCTGCATGCGACTGACCATCGAAATTGACGATAAGCTCTTGAAGAAGGCGATGCGGCTCGCGAAAGCCCAGACGAAGCGTGGCCTCATCGAAGAGGCGCTGCGTACTCTCATCGACAGTTTGCCGGCCGAACAGAAGAGTCGCAAGTACCGCGAGGGTCTGCGCAAGATCGAACCTTTGCTGCGTCAGATCAAGGTCAGCGAAAGCCCGATCGATCTATTGCGTTCGGATCGGGATCGGTAGAACCTCCAACCCTCCTACAACTGCAGCACCAAATGCGTCATGTCGTGCTGATTGCCGTCCGGGTCGGTGCCGTACTGCGGCGTCACATGCGATCGAAAGCCGAGCACTTCGAGGGTCTTGACGGCATCGGCCTCGAGGTCGGAGATCAGCATGCAGCTCAGATGGCGCAGTCCGTTCTCGCGGCCGATGCGGGTGAAGTGATTGACCAGCGTCGTGCCGAGGCCGACGCCGCGGAAGTCGGGATCGATCATCCACTTGATGCGGCCGACCAGGCGGAGCGGCCCGCCGTCGCGGCGGTGCAGTGTGGCATCGGCGACGATGTGTTTGTGCTTGTCGAGAGCGAGCAGCGGGAAGGCCTTGGAGTAATCGATCTCTTTTCCCCAGCGTTCGATCAGCCGCGGGTCGTCGATGGCATCCCACGCAAACCGGCGATAGTCGTCCGGGACGCGCTGGAAGAACTCGAACAGCGCGTGGCTGTCTCTTTCGGTGAAGGGGCGCAGCAGCACATGCCGGCCATCGCGAAGGACGGCCTCCTGCGGGTATCGGTGCGGCACGATAGCCTCCTCGACTGAAGTCCGGCGAAGAATATCACCGAGGAATCTGTCACATGATCGTCAGCGCGTACGTCGCTCCGACTGCACTGCAGCCGTTGGCATCGACCGCCCTGACCGTAATCGGGAACGTACCGGTCTGATGCGGCGTGCCGCTGAGCGTGCCGTTCGTGGCCAGCGTCAGTCCCGCAGGAAGCGTGCCGGTCACCAGCAGGAAGTTGGTCGTGCCGATTGTGTTGGCGGCAGTGAAGGTCTGACTGAAAGCAACCTCGGCGGCTCCGGTCGTTGTCGCCGGGTTGTTGACCGCAATCGTCTGACATCCGATCGTCAGCACATAGGTCGTGCTAATACTTGTGCAAGCTATTGGAGGTTCAGACACCTGCGCCCTGATTGGAAACGAGCCGGTCTGAAGCGGTATGCCGCTCAGCGTGCCGTCCTTGGCAAGCGTCAGGCCCGTCGGGAGGTTGCCCCAGAGATTCCACCAAGCTGTTGCGACCAAGCCGGTCGCGGTGAAGGTCTGGCTGAATGGGGTGTTGACTGTGCCGGTCGTCGTTGCCGGACTTGTCACAGTGACCGGCGAGGGTGCATCGAACGTCTCTGCTTGTGTCCCGCTACAGCCGTTCGCGTCGGTGGCCTGGACGGTGAAGTCGAATGTCCCGCTGCCGCATTCGTTCGGGGTTCCGAAAAGGATACCGAATGAAGAGAAGGTCATCTCGCGCGGAAGCGCGCCGCTGCTCACCCTCCACGTGATTGGGGCAACGCCGCCGGTTGTGCTGAAGACGATCGGCCCGTATGGCGCGCCTGCCTGGGCTACTGGCAACGTCGTCGGAAGAATCTTGATGACCGCAGACGACGGCACACTAAGCGTCTCCGCTTGGGTACCGCTACATCCGTTCGCGTCAGTGGCCTTGACCGTGAAGTTGTACGTCCCGCCCTGGCACGCGGCCGGCGTCCCCGACAAAATGCCGAGTGGCGAGAAAGTCATGCCGGGAGGGAGGGCGCCGCCGGTCAGACTCCAGACGATCGCGCCGGAGCCGCCGGTCTGGGTAAAGGCGACCGGCCCGTACGGCGTGCCAGGCAGGCCTGGTGCCAGCGTCGCCGGCAGAATGTCAACCACCGGACATGTGATCGTGAGCGAGACCGCAACCGGACCCGACGTGTACCGTCCATCTGAGGCTCGGTAAGTGAAGAAGTCGCTCGCAGCGACCGAACCGTCGTTGACGTAGATGAATCCGCCGTCGGAGTTGAGCGTGAGTGTGCCATGAGACGGCGGCGTCGCGAAAATCGTGTGAAGCGGCCCGGAGCCGCCGCTGTCATTCGCCAGCACTCCAGGAGCGACGACATTCAACGTGATGCCTCGGCTGACGGTGTAACTGTCAGAGAGCGCCACGAGGGGCGGTGCGGGCGTCGCGTTCGACACAGCATCGAATCGGAAGAAGAACTGATTGTTGTCTGCTGTCCCGAACGTCCGGAGCAGCGTCATCGGAAGTCCCCCGCGGCTTGGCGCCTCAGCAAGCGGGTTGAAGGAGTTCCAATCGCTGGTATCGCCGTCGAGGGTGATCGAGGGTGTTGGATGCAGTGCAATGCCACGGCGCCTCGGGGTGCGAACGGGGAAGAGAACTCTTGCGCCGCGGTTTGACAGAATCGCGTCGCCATCCACTCCGCCGACCGCGAAGCCGAGATGCATGCCCATCGGAACAGGGTTGCCGAGAACCGCAAACGGGATGTAGGTTTCCACGATGAGTCCGGACGCGCTGCCAGCGCCCCAACCGCCAGCATCGACGGGAATCGGTGCGCCGAATGTGCCACCGCTGCAGACGGTCCGCGATACGGACGTCACCTTGGCGATGCCTGTGACGTCGTCGACGCTGACGCTGGTGGTCAGGACCTGCTCAACGCCGGGGAAGTCTCCCTCCGCTGTGGCCACGCTGCAGCCGGTCGACGCGGTATTGTCGGCGTCCATCAGGACCTTGAAATCGTAGGTCGTCGCAGCCGTTGCCCCGAGCGTGAACATCAAAGCAACGCCGAGAGTGAACAATGGGACGCGGCTCGAGTTTGACATTGCTTCTCCTGGTAACGCGAGTTGAACACTCGCAGGATTGTGGATTTCGGGCTCCCTCAGACCGCTGTAGGGCGGCATCCAAGGATGTCTGCCGAGAAAGACTAGGCTGAATCGAGGATTTCCTGACGTGTTTGTTGACACACGGGTTTTGGCATGTGAGCCCACAAGCGCCGCTCCGGTGAGTGCCAGCCGTCCGAACCGAGGCGGCTCGACGGATGGACTCGCCCGTCTCGACACTGTATTCTCCGCTCGACAGGGGGCGCGCGGTGGACCTCGAATTCAAATTGAACGGCTTGCCCGTGCGAGTCACGCCCAGGCCGGACGAGACTCTGCTCGAGACGCTTCGGACGCGGTGCGGGATCCGATCGGCCAAGGACGGATGTCAGCCTCAGGGACAATGCGGATGTTGTCTCGTGCTGATCGACGGCAGTGCCAAGGTCTCGTGCGCCATGCCCGCGACGGCGGCGGCAGGGCATGAGATCACAACGCTCGAAGGAATCTCCGAGGACGAGCAACGGCTGATCGCTCAATGCTTTGTCGCAACTGCGGGACTCCAGTGCGGCTTCTGCATTCCCGGCATTGCACTGCGGGCCCACCATCTGCTTGCAAAGAATCCTGCGCCGAGCCGCACCGAGATCGCGCGCGGAATCGACGGGCACCTCTGCCGTTGCACGGGCTACGTCAAGATCGTCGATGCCATCGAACTGCTGGCCGACGCCAAGCGCCGAGGCGTGGAGGCTCCATCCGGCGAGCAATCCGAGGGCGTCGGTGCGCGATTCAAGAAGTACCAGGGACCGGATCTCGTCCTCGGACGCCAGCCGTTCATCGACGACATCGATCGCCCCGGCATGTTGCATGGAGCCGTGGTCCTTTCGCCGCACGCTCGCGCCAAGGTGCTCGCCATCCGGACGGAACGCGCGAAGGCGCTCCCTGGCGTGATGGCGGTCGCGACGGCCGCCGATGTTCCCGGCAATCGCTGGTATGGACTGATCTACAACGATTGGGCCGGATTCGTTGCGGTTGGCGAGGAAGCGCGTTGCGTCGGCGACGTGATCGCCGCGGTTGCGGCGGTCGATGCTGCGACGGCGCGTCAGGCTGCGGCGCTCGTCGAGGTCGAGTACGAGGTCTTGCCGCCGGTTCTGTCGCCGCAGGAGGCGATGCTCCCGGGCGCGCCTCGCGTGAATCCGAAGCACGACAACATCCTCTCGCGGACCTGGATCGCGCGCGGCGACGTCGAAGGCGCGCTCGCCGGCAGTGCTCACGTCGTCCGCGGAACATGGCAGACCCAACGCATCGAGCATCTCTTCCTCGAGCCCGAGAGCTCGCTCGCCGAGCCAATGGAGGACGGACGCATTCGCGTCTACAGCGGCGGTCAGGGTGTCTTCGATGATCGCCGGCAAGTGGCGTCGTTCCTCGGGCTGCCGCTTGAGGACGTCCTCGTCGAGCAGATCTCGAGCGGCGGCGCGTTCGGCGGAAAAGAGGACATGTCGACGCAGGCGCAGACGGCGCTGCTGGCGTTGATGACAAAGCGTCCGGTGAAGGTGACCCTGACGCGCGAGGAGTCGATCCGGCTGCATCCGAAGCGGCATCCGATCACGATGGAGTGCGTCGCCGGCTGTGACGCCGAGGGGCGGCTGACCGCGGTGCGAGCCCGGATGGTCGGAGACAGCGGCGCGTATGCATCGGTCGGCGGCAAGGTGCTCGAGCGCTGCGCGGGCCATGCCTGCAGCTCGTATCACGTGCCGAACGTCGAGGTCGAAGCATTCGCGATGTACACGAACAATCCGCCTTCGGGCGCGATGCGCGGCTTCGGCGCGAATCAAGCCAACTTCGCGATGGAAGGCTGCCTCGATCTCCTGGCGAAGGAATGCGGTCTCGATGGTTGGGAGATTCGCTGGCGGAACGCGCTCGACGTCGGCAGCATGTTCACGACGGGACAGATCCTGGAGAAATCCGTCGGCCTGAAGAAAACGCTCTTGTCCGTGCGCGACCGCTACTACGAGGCGAAGCGCAGCGGCCGGGCCGTCGGCATCGCCTGCGGCATGAAGAACTCCGGCATCGGCAACGGTGCGAAGGAGTGGGGCCGGGTGCGGATGGTCGTGGAGCCGGATCGCACGATCTCGCTCTACAACGGCTACTCCGAGATCGGCCAGGGGCTTCTCACCGTCCTCATCCAGATGGCGGTCGAGGTCACCGGCCTGCCTGCGAGCGTGTTCCGGCCGAAGGTCGACACGCGTTACGCGCTCGACTGCGG
This sequence comes from Thermoanaerobaculia bacterium, assembly GCA_035632455.1. GTDB lineage: Bacteria > Acidobacteriota > Thermoanaerobaculia > Gp7-AA8 > Gp7-AA8 > DASQGS01. Next base: position 6,289 of record DASQGS010000152.1, read on the forward strand.
ACAAACCACGGGATCGCGCGCCACGCTCCTCGGCGGGCGCGCGGTGATCGACGCCGCGACGAAGCTGCGCGCGGAGCTCGACCGCGGGACGAGCCTCGAGACGCTCGTGGGGCGCGAATACGAAGGCACGGTTCTGATCGACGACACCACGGCGCTCGGCGACGGCGGAGAGAGGATCAAGACGCATACCGCGTTCGGCTATGCGACGCAGATCTGCATTCTCGACGAGCGCGGCCGCCTCGATCGCGTGATCGCGAGTCACGACGTCGGCCGCGCCATCAACCCGGCGTTCTGCGAAGGGCAGATCGAGGGATCAGTCCACATGGGCCTTGGCTATGCGCTGACCGAGGATCTGCCGTGCCCCGACGGCATGCCGGCCACGTTCAAGTTGATGGAGATCGGCGTTCTGCGCGCCACCGACATGCCGCCGGTCGAGGTAATCCTGGTCGAAGATCCCGAGCCCGAGGGGCCGTTCGGCGCCAAAGGCCTCGGCGAGATCGGCCTCGTGCCGACGGCCGCGGCAGTGGCAAGCGCGCTCGAGGCGTTCGACGGCATCCGCCGGATGACGTTGCCGATGAAGGACTCGCCGGCCGCCAAAGCGATGCGCGTGGGACGGATCAAGCCACGTGCCGCCGCGGCCGCACCGGCGTTGCCTGCAGCGGCCGAGGCCGTTGGGCCGCGTGCATGACAGGCGAGGCTCGGCGATGAGCGACGCCGTCGTCGCGCTCGGGCCCGATGCAAACGGCTCGTGCCTGATCGCCGAGAATGGAGTCATCGCTCACTTCGGACCAAAGCCGGAGCACTTTCCCGCCGATGCGCTCGACTGCAGCGGCGCGATCATCCAGCCTGGCGCGGTGAACGCGCACACGCATCTCTACTCCGGGTTGGTGCCGCTCGGGATGCCGCCGCCGTCTCCGCCGCCTGAGAATTTCGTCGAGATCCTGGAGCGAGTCTGGTGGCGGCTCGACCGCGCGCTCGATGCCTCATCGCTTCGCGCGGCGGCGCGGTTCTATGTCGCCGAGGCGTTGCTGGCAGGCACGACGCTGCTGATCGATCATCATGAATCACCGGAGTTGATCGAGGGCTCGCTCGAAATCATCGGCGATGCCTGCGAGGAGCTGGGGATTCGCGCCCTCGTGGCCTACGGTGCGACGGAGCGGAACGGCGGCCGCGACGAGGCTCGCCGGGGACTCGACGAGTGCCGTCGATTCATCGCCGCGAACCGGCGCTCGCTGGTGATGGGTGCGGTGGGGCTGCATGCCTCATTCACAGTTTCCGACGACACGATCCGCGAGGCTGGCGAAGAATGTCGCGCTCTCGGAGTTCCGCTGCACGTCCACGTCGCCGAGGATGTCGCCGATGTCGTCGATGCCCGTGATCGCGGCTACGACGGACCGCTACGCCGATTGGAGATTCTTGGCGCTCTGGTGGCGGACTCGATCATCGCCCACGGGATTCACTTGAACGAGAACGAGATTCCAATCATCGACCGGCTCAGTTTGTGGGCCGTGCAGAACCCGCGCTCGAACCGCGGCAACCGCGTCGGATACCCGTCGGTGCTGGCCGGAACGTCGCGCGTCGCGCTCGGCACGGACGGCTATCCGTCGGACATGACCGTCGAAGCGGCGGCATTGCGCGAGGAAGCGGAGCACGCCGGCGATCGCCGCGACGTGGTCGAGCGGCGTATTGAAGGCGGCCATGAGCTCGCCTCGCAGCTTTTCGGCCTGAGCTTGGCGCCGCTTCGCGCCGGATCGGCAGCCGACGCCGCGGTCATCTCCGACGGGCGCGTTCGCCATCTCATCGTCGCAGGCCGTACGATCGTGCGAGACGGACGGCTGCTGACAGCAGATATCGATCGAATCCACAGCGACGCGGCAGAGCAGGCCGCGCGGCTTTGGAACAGGATGAATGTAGAAGGCAGAAAGCAGAAAGCAGAAAGAAAGTCAGAAAGCAGAAAGCAGAAAGCAGAAATGGATTTTGCCGGGGGGAATGGGCAGCGCAGAGATGGGCCTGGTTGATTCGTCACTGCACAATGCTCGGCAGAGTCTATTTCTGCTTTCTGCTTTCTGCCTTCTGCCTTTTGATTTCTTGGAGACAAAAATGAAACGAATCCCGCTATCCAGCACCGTCGTCGAGGCCGCGGTCCGCGAGCGAAACATCGAGACCCTGCGCAAGACCGGCGTGTTATTGCCGGCGTTCTCCGAGCTGGCGGAGCCGGCCACGATTCAGGCGCCGATCAAAGCAGAGTTGGGGACAGTCGATCCGCAGACCGCGCATCCTCTGAATCTGTTCCGCGTGCACTGGCACAACAGCCGTCGCGATCGTTCGTTCACCGCAGTCCCGGAGCACGTGGTGCTTCCGCCATCGCTCACCGGCGTCGATGCCAGGATCGTCGTTCTCTTCGGGAACCGATTCCCGATCATCGGCGCGCACAAGGTGCTGGCGGCCTACGTCTGCCTCGCTCCTCGGATTGCCACGGGCCAGTTCGATCTGACCCGCCATCGCGCCGTCTGGCCGTCGACCGGCAACTACTGCCGCGGCGGCGTTGCCATCTCGCGCATTCTCGGCTGCCGCGGCGTGGCGGTATTGCCCGCCGGCATGAGCGCCGAGCGCTTCCGATGGCTCGAGCAGTGGACGACCGAGCCGAGCGACATCGTCCGCACGCCCGGCACCGAGGCCAACGTCAAGGAGATCTACGACGCCTGCAAGACCCTCGAGCGCGATCCGGAGAACGTGATCTTCAATCAGTTCGCCGAGCTCGGGAACTACCTGATTCACTATCGCTGCACCGGCGCGGCGATCGGACGCGTGTTCGACAGCCTCACCGCGGCCGACCCGTCGCTGCGCCTCCGCGGATTCGTCGCGGCGTCGGGCTCGGGGGGAACGCTCGGGGCCGGCGACTTCCTGAAGGATCGTTATGGCAGCGTGACCGTGGCCGTCGAGGCCGCGGAATGCCCGACGATGCTGAACAATGGCTTCGGCGATCACAACATCCAGGGGATTGGCGACAAGCACATTCCCTATATCCACAACGTCATGAACACCGATGTCGTCGTCGCAGTGTCGGACCGAAGCACCGATTCGCTCAACGTCCTGTTCAACACCCAGGCCGGGCGCGAGCTGCTTGCGTCGCGCCACTCGATTCCCGCCGGCATCATCGAGCACCTCGGCTCTTTCGGCCTCTCGTCGATCTGCAACGTGCTCGCGGCCATCAAGACCGCCAAGTACTACAAGCTCGGCACTTCCGATGTCGTCGCCACCGTCGCCACGGACGGCTCGGAGATGTACGCCAGCGAGCTCGAGAAGACGCTCGGAGCCAGATTCAACGGCCGCTTCGACGCGGTCGATGCCGCGGGCGTCTACGGCCAGCACATGCTCGGCGCCGCGACCGACAATCTCGCGGAGCTCTCGGTCCGCGATCGGGAGCGGATCTTCAATCTCGGCTACTTCACCTGGGTCGAACAGCACGACTTCCCGATCCCCGAATTCAAGGCCCGCCGCAGCCAGAGCTACTGGCGTGATCTGCAACAGCTATTGCCGGCTTGGGACGCGATGATCGAAAACGTCAATGTCGATGCCGGCACGAAGCGG
>DASQGS010000153.1:0-12614 GCA_035632455.1 Thermoanaerobaculia bacterium
GGCAGCTTCACAATCAGCGGAACGTGGATGGCCTCGCGATAGAGGAAGATTCCATGCTCGGGCTCGCCGTGCTCGTAAAGACCCTCGCCGTGGTCGGACATCAAGACGATGATCGCCTTGTCGTACAGGCCGCGCTTCCGCAAGAAATCGAGCAGGTCGCCGACGATCGCATCAGCGGTGGCGATCTCGCCATCGTAAGGCAAGCGAAAGCGCGATCGGAACGGCTCCGGCGGCGTGTATGGGGAGTGCGGCTCGAATAGATGCAGGAAGAAGAAGAACGGCTTCGAATCGTTCTCTCCTATCCAGCGCGCAGCGATCTCCTCGCTGGCTTTCCCCGAGCGTTGCAGGGAGCCGACCGGCGTACCGGGCTTGCTGGCGATCGCATCGTCGTAGAAGTCGAACGATGGTCCGAGGCCTGTGCTGCCTCGCAGAACGTAAGCCGATACCGAAGCGCCGGTCGCATAACCACTCGCCTTCAGAATGCCGGGCAGCGTCGGCACCGCGGGGTCGAGCTTGTAGCCGATGTTGTTGCGCACCTTGTTGTCGGGCGGTAGAAGGCCGGTCAACACCGTCACGTGCGAAGGAAGGGTCAGCGGAACGTGGCAGAAGGCGTTCGTGAACAGGATTCCGTCGCGCCGCAGTGCGTCGATGTTCGGCGTCTCAACGTCTTTGTAACCGAACAATGGAAGGTGGTCCGCACGGAGGGTGTCGATCGAGATCAGAATCACCGGAGCGCGCTTGCCCGACGTGCTGACCTCCCCGCGACGGCATGAGGTCGCGAGCAACGCCACGACGGCGATGAGAATCGCTAAGCGCCGATTCATCATCGGCTCCCGCGGATCGTCAAGCAGTGCCCGAGCAATGCGCCGATCACTGCGCTCATCGTGCCGCTCGCTCCCGCTGTGCCCATCTCTCCGCCTCGGCGGCGTGGCCGAAGTGCTGCATCGTTGCCGTAGCCAGCCGGTAGCTCGATGCCGACGGAATGACCTTGACCATCTGCTCGAGCACCTCCTGCGCTTCAGGGAGTTGCTGTTGAAGGAGGTAGATCGCCGACAACTGTGCGTAGGCGTCGCGCTCTGCCGGCACGGCCGTAATCTCCTCGCGAAGCGCCGCAACAGCCTCGGGAACTCGCTGCAAGCACACTAGAGCATCAGCGCGGCGCAGTCCGATCGCCGCCACTCGAGGCCCACTCTTCGAGAGCTCGTCGAGGGTCGCGAGTGCTTGCTGGCAGAGCTTCTGCTTTGTCAGCGCTTCGGCGACGGTGAGCATGGCCTGCGCGTGGTAGTGCGGATCGGCGGCTGCGCGACGGGCATCGCGCTCGGCCGACCGCGGATCGCCCGCGGAGAGTCCGATCTGCGCCATCAGAAGCTGCGCGCCACCGGGGTTCGTCTTGATGGCCAGCTCGGCATGGCTCCTGGCCTCGGAGAACCGACCCATGTTCAGGTAGGCTGTCGCCAGGCCGATCGCGACTTGCTCGGTGAGCGCCGGGTCGCGAGCCAGAACGCCGCGATAGACGTCCGCCGCCTGCGCGAATTGGCGCGTCGTCTCGTAAGCTCGCGCCAGACGAAGCGCGGCGTCGGTGAAGAAGGGATCCCGAGCAACAATCTCGCGCAGCGCGGAAATCGCTTTCTCATAATCGCCTGCTCTCATCATCTGAGCGGTGCTCTCGTATGCGGCGAGCTCTGAGATGCGGTCCTTCGGATCTGGCAGCGCGCCAGCCGGCACGCTGGCCGGTTGTGTCAGGTAGCCAAGGCTGGCGAGCTTCGCCTTTTCCTCCGGAGAGACCGGCGACGCCGTGGACAGGTTACGGTCGTACGTGTCGAGCTCGCGCCGGAACGCCGAAACGACGCGACGGTCATCGTCGAGCACGTTGACCTTCTCCGCGGAATCCTTTGCCAGCCGATACAACTCTGCCCGCGGCGCATCGATGTAGTGGTGATCCTCATCGATCAGCGACCGCAAGTCCGACCATCCCAGATGCAAACGCCCGTACATCGACTCGGAGAAGATCCGCCTCGCGCTTGCTCCGCTGCCGAAGAGGGGCCTCCCTGAAATGCCGGTGGGAGCGGTTCCTCCAGTCAGACTCGTCAGCGTCGGAAGGACGTCGATGAGGCCCGCGGGTGCGTCGATCGTGCTACCGGCGTCGTCGCTGTGTGGAAGCTTGATGATCAGCGGAACGTGAATCGCCTCTCGATAGACGAAGATGCCATGCTCGCTCTCCCCATGGTCTCCGAGGCCCTCGCCGTGGTCGCTCAGGAGCACGATGATCGCGCGATCGTAGAGCTTCTGACGACCGAGCTCATCTAGGAAGTGCCCGACGATACTATCGGCATATTCGATCTCGCCATCATAGAGAGACGGCGCCTGCGATCGGAACGGTTCGGGCGGAGTGTACGGGGCATGCGGCTCATAGAGATGGAGGAAGAAGAAGAACGGAGAGCCGGCACGCTGCACGATCCAGCGTTGGGCTACGGCTACGGTCTCTCCGCCCGGTCGCTGAATCTCGCCGAGTGTGGCGCCGGCCTCGAAGGGCAGCTTGTCCTCGTACCAATCGAACAGCCGGCCCAGGCCAGTCTCGCCGCGCAGGACATACGCTGATACCGCAGCGCCTGTCGCATATCCGCGCTTCGCGAAGAGTTGAGGAAGGGACGCATCCTCGGACGGTCGCACACGAAAACCAAGGTTGTCGCGAACGCCGCTTTGCGCCGGGAGCATCCCGGTCAACAGCGAGACATGCGACGGCAAGGTCAAAGGGCAGTGCGAATACGCGTTGCGAAACAGCACGCCGTCCTTGCGCAGGTGGTCGATGTTCGGCGTGCGAATCGCGTCGTAGCCCCACGCCGGGAGGTGATCGGCGCGCAAAGTATCGATCGAGATCAGGATGATCGGAGCACCGGCGTAAGAGCCGGGCCGGATCGCCTTACGTTCACGACGGCCGCAGCTCGCAACGAGAGTAAGAAGCACGGCAATCGCCGCCGTTGCTCGCAACGGATTACTGCGCGAAGTCACGGGAGGAGAAAGCAGCGGCAAGCGATACAAATTTCGGATCACCACGCTCGAGCGACTGCAAGAGATCGAAACGCGCGCAAAAACAAGAAGCCCCGGCGCGTGGCCGGGGCTTCCGTCGTTGCAAAACGTGAGAGGAAAAACTAGAACTTGGCGCCGAACGAGAAGCGATACGTACGCGGAAGCTGGAAGTCTCCAGCGGTCGCGGCTGAGGTCGGACGAAGCGGCTTACCAAAGGACGGGCCTTTGATCCAGTTCACGCCTTCCTTCGGGGTATCGGTGAAGGGATTGAATGCCCAGCAACGAGTTCCCGTTCCAGCACCGGTGGTCTGGACGCAGGCCGACGACGTGGCCGTGAAGATGTTCGTATTCACGGAGGTGGCCGCCTGGCTGTTGAAGGTATTGATGACTTGACCCTCGAAGTACAACTGCGCCTTCTGGATCGGAAGGAAGTAGTTGATCGACAAGTCGGTGGCCGTGAGGTTGTCGGTGCGGAACGCGCCGCGCTGACTGAAGTAGAAGTTGTTCGTGCTGAATCCGCTGACATTGGTGTAGCTGGTATGGGTCGAGGCGGCAGTTGGGCAGGGGTGGAACCCGGCAGCGATGGCGCCGTTCGCGGTCATCGTCGCGTTTGTACACCTGGAGCCGGAATCGCCTGAAACGTAGATGCTGCCGATCGCCGAATACGGCTGGCCGGAGTCATACCGCTCGAGCGCGCTGAAGTTGAAGTTTCCGAACTTCGTCGGCAGGTCATAGCTCAGCCACGCACGAATCTTGTTGCGCTCATCCTGGGCCAGGAATCCGGTCGGGTTCCTCTGGGCGTAGTTGTAGAACTCAGGGTAGTTCTGAGAGCTGTTAGTTGGCACGGGGCCGCTGCCGGAGGTCTCGCCGACAGCATTGCCCTTCAGAGTCGAATACGTGTAGTTGGCGCCGAAATTGAGGCGATTGAAGAACTTGTAGGCTCCCTGGACCAGCACCGCGTGGTAGACGCGGGAGATGTCGTTGCCGTTCGTGATGTAGCCGAGATCGACGTTCGCCTGCGCGAGCGGATCAAAGATCTTGCCCGTGGCCGTGTTGGCAAACGTGGTGTAGAAATCGTTCCACTTGCGGTACTGGTAGTCCGCACGGAGGAACCCGTTCGGACCGACTTGGCCGCCCGCACCGAACGTGTACTCATCCAGGCCCGGCGACTTCAGGTTTCCCAGGATCTGAGTGCTGACACCAGCAGCGCCGCCACCGAGGCGGAAGTCGGTGTTGTTGATGCCCCCGACGCTGTTGAACCAAGCGAACATCTTCGTAAGGGCTGCGGGCGTCGGCTGCCTTGTGATGGCGGGGCCGTAGTAGATCCAGTATAGATACGACGGAGAGCCTGCGGGCGACGTGGCATCGCCGACGTTTCCGTTGGCGATCTTCGACGCGTATTGGCTGTAGCTCGCGTTCAAACGGAGTCTACCGTTGGCCCAAACGTCGTATATCAGGCCGAGGCGCGGGCTGACGCGAGAGTCCTTGGCAACCGTCGCATGAGCCTCGTTCTCGCCGGCGTTCTTGTCGTAGCGGAAGCCGAGGTTCAGGTTCAGGTGGCTGTTGAAGTCCCACTTGTCGTTCGCGAAGACCGACTGCGTGTTGAAGGCGTTGCCCTTCGAGGGCGCGAGGATCGGGAAGTAGATGATCAGGGCGTTGCCCGGGTTGAAGGTCGCCAGGAATGTCCCATCGGCGGCGCGATCCTGCGGGTCGTAGCCGAAGACGGTGAAGTTGGAGGCCGACTGGTAGTTGTTGGCCTTCAGCATGTCCTGGTAGTTCTCGTAACCCAACGTGAAGTTGTGGGTACCAGAGCCCTTGGTCGAGAGGAAGTAGCTACCCTTGATCTTGCCGTTGTAGTTGTTGCGCGACTCGGTACCGGCCGGGCAACCACCGCAGAACGTGTTGAAGCCAGCCCATGCCGCGATGCGCGGGAAGTCGATGTTCGTGCCGGATTCTGGCGGCGCTGGGCCGTCGGCGCCCGAATTCACGAACTTGAACGTCTGCCTCGCGTAGGTTCCCTCGACGAGGAAGTTGTTCGTGATGATGCCGTTGTAGTTGACGGTCCAGAAGCTGTTCGGCAGCGAGCGCGACTTGTCGAGTGACGACGCTTCCAGCGGCGTCCCGAACGGGTTGTTCCTCTGATCCTGCTTGATGTCGAAGTACGACGCCACGAGAGTGTGCTTCGGCGAGAGCTGGCCCGTCAGCTTACCCTCGAGGCGGCGCTCCGTGTCGCTGAAGGGATACGACAGCACCAAAGAGTTGCCGTTGCCCGGGAAGCTTGGATCCGCAGGGAGCGTCCCGAAAAAGCTTTGGAGATCCCGCTTCCGATACCGGCCGGCCGTGAAGAACCACAGGCGATCGCGAACGAGGCGGCCGCCAAGAGTTGCTTCGTACACATTCGAGAGGTTGCTCTTCGGGCGAGAGCCGGTATCGAGGCTGCCTCGCGTGGTCCAAGGGGGATTCGTCATCGAGTCGCGGAAAGTGCCGCTGAACTCGTTGCCGCCCGACTTGGAGATCGCGGTGACCACGCCGCCTGTGAACCGGCCGTATTCCGCCGAGATCGCACCGGTCTGCACCGTGGTCTCCTGGATGGCGTCTTCGATGAAGAGGTTCTGCGCCTGGCCGCGGAGAACCTCGTTCACGACCGCGCCGTCGACGTAGTACGTGCTGTCATACGCCGGGCCACCCGAGATGACCGTTGCGCCGCCAACGCCGTTCGACGTGACACCTGGCGCGAGGTTGACGGTCGCGAGGAGCGTCCGAGTCGTTGGAAGACTCTCGACGAGCTTCGCGGTGAGGTTGGTCTGAACTTCCGTGGTCTCGAGAACGGCCGGCGAGCTCGCCGTAACCGTGATCGACTCGGCCACCGCCGAGAGCTTCATTTCGGCGTCGGCACGCGCCGTCGTCGAAATGCCCACATTCAGGTTCCGGGTTACCGGTCTCATGCTCTCCATTTCGAACTTGACCGTGTAGGCGCCGGGGGGCAGGTTCCCGAAGTTGTAGTTCCCGTTGACATCGGTTGTCGTCGTCCGCGTACCCTGTAAGTTCGGTGACGAGATCGTGACGGTCACGCCCGGAAGCGGGTTACCGCCAAGTCTCACCGTACCCGTCAGGTTCGCGGTCATCTGCCCATAGGCGCTCAAGCCTGCGAGCAGAAGAACGACGAAGACTGCGAAGAAACGATTCAGCTTCATCTATGACCTCCTATCCAAATTCGACTCCCATTGGTTGCGAAAACTAGAAAAAACAACAGCAATGCGACCCCAACCTCGCTTGCTTCGTCACAAAGTCAGTCCCGGTTGCAGAACTCAGTCCCAAAACCGTGAATGGCGTAACCTGTTGACCGCAGACAGGTTCCTCTCGGGCCGTTCCTTTGAAAGCATCTTCAGATCCAAGCGCTTGAATCTCTCTGCGCGGTTTTTTGGAGCTTTTCCGCAATGAGCGGTCATGGATCCCACGATTCTCACTTCCAGTATTTCGTGGAGACCCGAGACCATATCCGGTTTCCCACTCCTTCCGCAAGTCGTTGACCCCTGCGACGCTGATGCGCGGTCCCGAGTCAGCAGGCCAAGAGGTGTGCCAGCGATCGGTCAAGGTTCGGATACTGGAAGGAGAACCCCGCCGCCAGCGCCCTGGCCGGCACGACATGCTGGCCGTTCAACAGCAGAGATTCGGCCATCTCGCCTAAGGCGAATTTGAGCGCGAGAGCCGGAGCCGGCAGCACCACAGGGCGATGAAGAGCCCGCCCGAGCGCCTCGGTGAAGGCCCTATTCGTCACTGCCTGAGGAGCCGTGGCGTTGTAGACGCCGTGCACATCTTCGTGATCGATCGCCCACTCGATCAGGCCGAGGAGGTCGTCTCGATCGATCCACGACATCCACTGACGGCCATTGCCTAGCCGCCCTCCGACACCGAGCCGGAACGGCAGTATCATCTTCGCAAGTGCGCCGCCGTCAGCGGCGAGGACGACTCCGATGCGGAAGATCACGAGTCGGGAAACCACACCCACGCCGCTTGCGGCCTCCTCCCAGCGCGTCGTCAGCGAGGCCAGAAAATCCTCGCCGGGCGCTGCGTTCTCGTCGAGCTCCTCGTCCCCGCGCGCACCGTAATAGCCGATCGCCGAGGAACTGATGAAGGTGCGCGGCCGCGAGGGCGCGCCGATCATGGCCTCGACCAGTGCCTGGGTTGAGTCAATGCGGCTTGCGACCAGCCGCCGTTTCCGCTCCTCGGACCAGCGCGAGGCACCGATGTTTTCTCCGGCCAGGTTAATGACGACGTCCGCGCTAGCAACCTCGTCCATCCACGCGCCTCGCGAAACGGGGTCCCAGATTGCGGCCCTCGCTCCGGAAACGCTCACCGAGAGACTTCGCGTAAGAACGACGACTTCGCCACGACCCTCGAGGCGTTTCACGAGCGACTTCCCGACGAACCCGCTTCCGCCCGCGATGACGGTTTTCATGACGGAATCGATTGTAGTCCACGAGAAGAAGCGGGTGAGGGGCCCGCTCCCGCGAAACCTTCCTCAGCAGCACCCGTCGAATTGTGTGAGCGCTGCGAGAACCTCAGACGATCTCCTACCTCCCACAGAAGCACTCCCCGCCTTCGCTCAGGGCGGGGATTTTTTTGCCCTGAGTCGCGGCGCCGTGCCGGCTTAGTCCCACGTCGTTCCGTTCATTCGCGCCACGATCTTCGCGACCTCGACGTAGTCGGCCTCCGGACCCAACTGGTTCAATGACGCGGTGAAAAGCTGCTGGGTGAGCGCGAGCATCGGTGTGGCGGCATGCTGTTGGTGGGCGAGGCTCGTGGCGATGCGAATGTCCTTGTCATGCAAGGCCAGCTTGAAGATCAGCGGCCAGTTCTTCTGCACCAGCCTCATCGGCAGCAGATTCTCCGAGGCATTGGATCGCCCGCTGCCGGCGTTCGTGACCTCGAGCGCGGTCTTTACATCGATTCCGAACTGCTTGGCCACGAGGAGGCACTCCGAGGTGATCCAGACCGTGGCTCCCATGATCGAGTTGGTGAGCACCTTGATGGCATGACCGGCGCCGACTCGGCCGACGTGAATAATCGTTCGCCCGCAGAAGCGCAGGATCTCCCGGGCGCGCGCAAAGTCCGACTCCGACCCACCGACCATGATGGTAAGCGTGGCATTCTCCGCGCCGACCACGGCGCCGGTTACCGGCGCATCGACAAACGCCACGCCCGCGTCGCTGAGCCTCGCCGCAGTGAGGACGCTGACGTCGGGATCTCCGCTGGTGGCGTCGATCCAAAGCGTCCCGGTGCGAAGGTGAGGCAGAAGCTTATCGACGATCTCGTCAACTTCACGACTCGTCGGCAGCATGGTGATGAGCACGTCCGCAGCAGCGCATTCGGCGAGCTCGTTCGCGAAGTGCGACCCGTGATCCCTGGCGTGCCGCTCCGCGTTTTCGCGCGTGCGATTCCAGACGACTACGTGATGTTCCTTCGCGAGATGGCGGGCCATCGGAAAGCCCATCGCACCGAGTCCGATGAATCCGATCTTCATTGTGCCCTCCCTTTTTCGGCGCGCATGATACGACGAGAAGAGCGCTGGCGAAGGAAGGCATTCGACGACCCGATGTCCAGGCGGTTGGCCCCTCGCCGCCAAAACGAAAACGGCGGCCGAAGCCGCCGTCTGGTTGATCCCGGGAAGTGAGAAACTGGTCGAGACCCTCCGGCACGCGTTGCAGAGAGAGAGAGGTAGCTTCAGCAATTGTCCACGGAGGCACGCCCATTCGCCCGCTCTACCGTGGTTGGGTCCGAGGTGGGCGCGTAGCTGAAGGGTCTCGATCAGCTTCTCAAGGAACAAAAAAAGGGGCGTACGCCCCTTTGATGGCCTCACCGGCCGGGTTTGGTTTACGGGCGCATTCTACATCAGACTTGGGTCCCTTGCGTGACCGGGATCACTAAACGAAAAATCAGGCCTTTTTCTTGTACCAATCCGCGTTAATCTCGATGAAGTGCTTCCACTTCTCCGGCACCAAATCCGCGGGGAAGATCGCCTGAACCGGGCATGCCGGTTCGCACGCGCCGCAGTCGATGCAGACCTCCGGCTCGATATAGAGCATGGTCTCGCCTTCAAAGGCCGGCTCGTCCTTCCGGGGATGGATGCAGTCGACCGGGCAGACATCGACGCAGGCGGTGTCCTTGGTGTTGATGCACGGCTCGGCAATCACGTAAGTCATTCGGGGAGCTTCCTCCAGTGATCGAAGTCCGGCCATTGTACGACAGAGTTGCTCCGCGAGCATCACGTCAACGCGTAGTGTCTTCGTGTTGCGGCTGCCTTGGGTTATCGTCGCCTGACTTGGCGAGGACAACTCAGCACGCGTGGGGTCGGGGGCAAGTTTGCTGCGCTCCTTGCGCGATCACTGCTGGAACGCGGCGACGCGCTGGCGGAGCTCGTCGCTGACCCGCACCTTCGACTGCGTGGCCCAATCGAACAGCACGACGACGATTTTCCCGGTGGCCGCGGCGTGGGAATCGCCCGCCCTCCTGATCTCGTAGACAAAATCGATTGAGGTCGTCCGCATCTCGCCGATACGCACGAGAATCTCGATCGGCTCCATGCCGATCTGGCGAAGGAAGTCGACCTCGGCGCGAGCCACGATGAAGCTGATGTCGCCGGGCTTCGTGCCGCCGTTCAACGTGAACCACAGGCGTGTGCGGGCCACCTCGAAGTAGGTGAGAAAGACGGCGTTGTTGACGTGGCCGAAGTAGTCGAGGTCGCGAAAGATGACGTCGTAGGGCACGACATACCAGCCGTCGCGCCAGACACCAGCGACAGGAGCGGCAGGAGTGCGCGTCGTCGCAGTCACGAGATCATTGTACCGAAGCGTTCGTACCGAAGGGCAGGGCGCGGCGCGTACACGCCTGGAGATAGCGGCCGGGCAGCGGATGATCGAGGAACGGCGCGATGATGGCCGAGGCCTCGACGAGCCTTCCAAGATCGACGCCGCTCTCGATGCTCATTCCGTCGAGCATGTAGACGAGATCCTCGGTAGCCATGTTGCCGGAGGCACCGGGAGCATACGGGCAGCCGCCGAGGCCTCCGGAGGAAGCGTCGAATGTAGAGATACCCATCTCCAGTGCCGCAAGAGAGTTTGCCAGCGCCGTGCCTCGAGTGTCGTGAAAGTGCATGGCCAAGCGGGCGGCAGGAATGACCTGCAGCAAGATACCGATCAAGCCCTGCACTTGAAGCGGGGTGCCGACGCCGATGGTATCGCCGATCGACACCTCGTAGCAGCCGAGGTCAAGCAGCCGCGCGGTCACTTCGAGCACTTTCTCCGGAGCGACCTCTCCTTCGTATGGACATCCGAGAGCGGTCGAGACGTAGCCGCGAACGCGCATGCTTTCGCCGCGAGCGCGAGCGGCAACCGCGGCAAATGTCCGGAGCGACTCGTCGATGGTCATGTTGATGTTGCGCTTGTTGAACGTCTCCGAGGCCGCGGTGAAGATGGCGATTGACCGGACGCCCGCCTCGATGGCACGCTCGAGCCCTTTCATGTTTGGGACAAGCACCGGATACTCGACACCCGGATCTTTCGGGATGTCGCGATAGACCTCCGCTGTGTCGGCCATCTGCGGCACCCATTTCGGGCTAACGAACGCGCCCGCCTCGATCGACCGAAGTCCTGCGTCGCTGAGGGCCGTGATGTAGCGGACCTTCACGTCGGTCGGGATCGTGACTTTCTCGTTCTGTAAACCGTCCCTCGGTCCAACCTCGACGATTCTGACGCTGTCGACCGCGAACCTCATGAGGAGCTCCTGGCGACCTCCGCCTCGTCCAGCGTGATCAGCTCCGCACCCGGCTGAACGAGCTCGCCTTGAAGACAGTTGATTGCCATCACGATGCCATCGTAAGGCGCGTTGATCTGATGCTCCATCTTCATCGCCTCCAGGATCAGCAGCGGTGCGCCCTTTTCCACAACTTCGCCGGTCGAGACGAGAATCTTCAGGATCAGTCCGGGCATGGGCGCGCTAAGGGAATGGTCTCGGTGTCTGGCCCTCGTGCGCGCACCCTTCTCCGAAACATCAGCAACATAAGTCTCGCCGTCGAACGCAAACCAGACTTCCGTTCCGTTGACGAAATAGGGGATTGTGTAGACACGTCCGCCTGTCCGGATCTCGGCCTCTTTGCCGCGCGTGGCTACGAGCTCGATGTCGTGTGGAGCGGTTGTGCCGGCGGCCGTTATCCGAAATCTCGAACCGTCGCGCTCGACCTCGAGCTCGAAATTGCGATCCCCGATCGTGACGATCTTCTCGCTCATTTCGAGGCACCCGAGTAGCGGCTGCCTGGGGAATCGATTGGCTTGTGCGCGTGGCAGAGAGGGCAGCCCGCCTCCGGCCACGCGTCGAGTGCGAGGGCGAGGAGCGCCTCGTACGGCGCGTCGAAAGGATTGGCCATGCCGCTGCGATTGAGGATCGAACCGTAGCCGATCACCCGGCCGCCGCGTTGCTCGATCGCCGCTGCGGCCTCGCGCGTCGACTTGCCGGTCGTAACGACGTCCTCCACGATCACGACCCTCTCGCCGGGCACGACGCGAAAGCCGCGGCGCAAGGTCATCTCTCCATCCTTGCGCTCCGTAAAAGCCATCGGAATCTCCAGCGCCTCGGCAACGGTGTATCCGATGATGACGCCTCCGAGCGCCGGCGACACGACGCGCTTCGCCTCGAATTCACGCAGCCGAGCGCCGAGGGTCTCGCCGATTACTTTCGCGTTCCGTGGATCTTCGAGGAGAAGCGCGCACTGGACGTAACTCGAGCTGTGAAGACCGGAAGATAGCCGGAAGTGGCCGCTGAGCAGAGCGCCTGTCCTGGTCAGCAGCGGCAGAAGGTCGAATCCCATGGATCGCGAGAGTCCCGCGGCGAGAATAGTGAAGCGGCCCGAAGCGGTCAAATGCTTGCCGTTGTGCGGAAGGCGTTGATAAGGTGTCGCCGCGGACGATTCGAGTGCCGCAAGGAGCCGGCCATGGGCAACCTCACCGAGAAGATTCGCCTGGATCTGACTGAGTCGATGAAAGCGCGGAATGCCGACCGCACGTCGACGCTGCGCATGCTGCAGTCGGCGCTCAAGAACGAGCAGATCCACCTCGGACACGAGCTGTCGGACGACGAAGCGCTCGTTGTAATCCGAAAAGGCGTCAAGCAACGGATCGACTCCATCGATCAATTCACCAAAGGCAACCGTCCCGAGCTCGCGGCGAAGGAGAAGGCGGAGCTCGATCTGCTCACGACCTACCTGCCGCCCGACGTTTCCGATGCCGACATTGACTCGGCGATCCGGGAGATCATCGCCGCGACAGGAGCACAGTCGAAGAAAGACACCGGGAAGGTAATGAAGGAAGCGATGGCGAAGTTCAAAGGGATGGTCGACGGCAAGAAGATTCAGGAGATCGTGGGGCGGTTGCTGCCGTGAGCGCGAAGCAGAACAGCCTCACTCCCTCCGAGCTCGAGCGCTACGGACGGCATCTCGTGCTTCCCGATTTCGGCGAGGCCAGTCAGCTTGCGCTCAAGCGGGGCTCAGTAGCGATCATCGGCGCTGGCGGTCTCGGCAGCCCGGCGGCGCTCTA